>CAZDGY010000788.1:0-3563 GCA_964504685.1 uncultured Kofleriaceae bacterium
CCATGTCGTCGAACGCGGTGCCGGTGCGCCGCGTGTCGTCGCGCCCGCGCTCGAACCAGCGCAACGTGCGCTCGAGCGTCGGCTTGAGATCTTTGCGCGCGACGACCTTGTCGACCATGCCGTGCTCGAGCAAGAACTCGGAGCGCTGGAACCCCGGCGGCAGTTGCTGGCGGATCGTCTGCTCGATCACGCGCGGACCCGCGAAACCGATCAGCGCATCGGGCTCGGCGATGATCAAGTCGCCGAGCATCGCGACCGAGGCGGCGACACCACCGGTGGTCGGGTGCAACAGCACCGAGATGTATGGCACGCGCGCTTCGCGCAGCTTCGACCGCGCGGCCGACGTCTTCGCCATCTGCATCAGCGACAGCACGCCTTCCTGCATGCGCGCGCCACCCGACGCCGAGAACATCACCGCCGGCCGATGGTGCGCGACCGCGCGTTCGAATTGTCGGGCGATCTTCTCGCCGACCACCGAGCCCATCGAGCCCCCCATGAACTCGAACACGAAGAAGCCGACCTCGACCGCAAACCCGCCGATCGCGGCGGTACCTGCGCGATACGCGTCGGTCGGCCCGACCTTGCGGACCGAGCTCTTCAATTGATCGATGTAGCGCTTGCCGTCGACTCGGAAACCGAGCGGATCGGTCGCTTCGAGCTGGCGATCGTGCTCCTGCCAGCTACCGGGGTCGACGATCAGCTCGATCCGAGCCTCGGTCGGCATCCGGAAGTGATGAGAACAGCTCGTGCAAACTCGGAAGTTCGCTTCGAGATCGGCCTCGTACAGCGTGGTGTTGCAACGCTCGCACTTGATCCAAATCCCTTTGGGAACGGACTTTTTCGGCTGTTCGGCGAGCCCTTGCGTGCGCGACCACCAAGCCATGGCCGGTTCCAATACACCCCCGGTGCTGGTTTGGGAAGAGTTTCTCTCGCGGTCTGCGCGCTAGTCTGCTAATCAGCATGGGGAAAGTGGCGGCGGGACGGGTGTGGTGGAACGGCCCTCAGTACGCGAGGTCGCGATGTCGTCTTCGATCTTGGTCGTCAATGAAATCAGCAGCGAGCGCGAAGAGATCGCGCGTGCTCTCGAGGCCGAAGGGTTCTCGGTCGTGCAGGCTGCATCCGCCGGTGAAGCGGTTCGCGAGATCTGGGGCGGTTCGTTTATCGTCGCAGTCGTGTCGACGCTCCTGACCGGCACGACGAGCACGGCGCTCGTCAAACAGCTGGGGCAGATGGCGCCGGAGATCGAGCCGCTCGTCCACGGCAAGAACGACGAGATTCCCGCGCTCGTGAAGAAGGCCGTCCGGATCCGCGACGGCGAAGCCGCGGCGTAGCGGCGCCCTTGCGCGATCTCGGTGCGCTGATCGCACAGGGCCGACGGCTCGACGCCGCGCGGGCGGTGTCGATCGTCCTCGGTTGCTGCGACACGCTCGCGCGCGATCAGCCGATGGCCATCGATCCGACGCGGTTCGGCGTATCCGACGCGGGCGAGGTCACCTTGCTACCGTGGGCGCCGACCGCGCGAGCGCTCGGCTACATCGCGCCCGAGCTCCGGCCGACTCGGGGCGAGGATCATATCGTTCGTCGCGAGCTCGCGAGCGGCGAATCCGAGCACGCAGGTCACGCCGCCCCGACTGTGCGCACCGAGGCCGAGGTCGCAGCCGCGGCGGTGTTCGCGCTCGGCGTCATGCTGTGGGAGCTGCTCGCGGGTCGGTTGCTGTTCGTCGGCGAGACCGACTACCAGACGATGACGCTTTCGCTCGCAGCGGTCGTCCCCGTGCTCGAGGATCTGCCGGTCGAGCTCGACGCGATCGTGCGCAAGGCGCTCGCGAAACACCCGGGCGACCGTTACGCGTCGCCGGCCGTCCTCGCCGATGCGCTCGCCGAATTCCTGGCCGACCGCGCGTTGAACTGACTCGCGCGGTCAGCCGAGTGTCGAACATCTACCGATCCGCGACGCGGCTGTCGGTATGGCTCGACCGATGGCTTGTCGATCCGCCACCCCTGTCACCGCGCTGTGACTCGGTTTCAGCCGGCTAGCCGACGCGGTGTGACGCTCGTCGGTGGCACACGTCCTGCTGATGGTCCGACCATGCGAAACCTAGCTTTGATGCTCCTGGCGGTCGTCGGCTGCACGTCGACTCCGAACCCGAATGATGGCTCCGACCCGGGCACGCCGGTGTCCCTCACCGGAAACTGGCAGGGCACCGCGTCGAACGACATCGTGCAGTCGTTCGTGTTCGCGACTGACGAGTCGTTTCAATTCGGCGCCGTCGGCGACGCGGGGTTCTCCCCGCTCATGACCGGTACCTACACGGCGACGACGACGAAGCTGACGCTCGACCTCGAGATGGTGGCCGACGAAGACGGCCCGCTCATGCCGACCAGCGGCGAGCTCATCACCCAGCCCTACGTGACGAGCTCGCGGATGTGCGGGTCGGCGTTCTATCCGAGCGGCGCACCGGATGGCGTGGTCGCGACCTGGGCGACGACGACGACCATGGCAGATGCCGACGGCAATCCGACGAACGTCGAGACCGAAACGATCCAGCTCAGCGCGGATGGCACCGAGGTGCACACGTCGAGCGATGGAGTCGACAACGGGACCTATTCGCTCAGCGGTGACACGGTCACGCTGGTCGTCGATAACGGCGACGGCGTGCAGTCGGTCGAGGCGTTCGACCTCGTCGACGGCAAGGTGCTGTGCAACCCGGTCTACACGTTGTTCGTGCAGCTCTAGCCGGCTCTAGGCGCCGAAGCCGTGTCACGTGTCGGGTGCAGCGCGTACCCACTACCACGCGAGCACGCCCCAACCAGTGCGAGGAGTTCGAGCGCGGGGAACAAGCGCCTTCGCGCCGGCGCGATCGCCGCGCGGCGGCGTCGCTCCGACGAGTCGCGCGAAGTCTTTGCGGTCGCCGCCCGTTCGCACAAACACCGTCCGTGGTCTCGCCACCGAGGGCGTCAGCGCGAAGGCCTTGTTCCCAGGCGAGTCCGCAGCGCGCACCCGCTACCAAGCGAGCGCGGCCCCAGCGCGAGGAGTTCGGGCGCGGGGAACAAGCGCCTTCGCGCCAGCCCGAGGTCTCGCGACCACGGGCGATAGGATCAAGAGTGCAAGGTTGGCGCCGGGCCTACTGCGAGCTCGCGAGCGGTGGCCCGGCTACGCGTTGAAGCGATCTTTCAGGTTCAAGAACTCGAGGAACTCGAGGAGCCGACCGACCTCTGGGACGATGAAGCCGTCGCCGTCGATGCCGGCGTCTTCGGCCATCAACACCAGCCGCGCGGTGCGCAGCCGATCGACGACCTCGATCACCTCGTGCACCGGTAACCCGACCCGGGTCGCGATGTCTTCGACGCGCTTCGGCACGAGGATCGCGGTGCCCGGGTTGTTGAGTGCCTGACCGGCCAGCGCGATCTGCTCGTCGGCCATGTGCCGCAAGCACTGGACGACTCGATGATTCGCGGTCGGCAGCAACAACAGCTCGATGTGCTGGTTCGCGCTCTCGAGCCGGGTCGCGAGCGCCTTGATGATGCGCAGCGCGATCTCGGGCCGCGCGCGCAGCATCGCC
>CAZDGY010000789.1:0-3562 GCA_964504685.1 uncultured Kofleriaceae bacterium
TATGGGGCGCGTACATTGGCTGCGCGGCTCGCACGGCCAGGCGCTCGACTTTCATCGCCAGGCGCTGACGATCCGGCGCGCGCTCGGCGATCGCCGCTCGATCGCGCTATCGCTCGCGAACATCGGCCGCGTGCATCACGACACCGGCAACTTCAAAGCGGCGATCGCGCAATTCCGCGAGGCGCTCGATCTGCGCCGCGATATCGGCGACCTCGTCGGCGTGGTCCAGTCGCTGTGCGACCTCGGCGGCGTGTACTCCGAGGACGGCAACCAAGAGATCGCGCTCGACTTACTCGACGAAGCGCGCGCGCTCGCGCAAGACATCGGCGACAAGCTCGCGCTCGCCGACGTGCTGTCGCGCACCGGCGAGGTCAAGGCGGCGATGGGCCGCGGCCAAGACGCGGTTAAAGATTTGTCCGAGGCGAAGCTGCTCGCATCGGGCCTGGGCGATCGCGAACAGCTCGCGACAACGCATCAACGGCTCGCGCAGGTCCACCTCCAGCTCGGCAACCTCGAAGCAGCCGATGTCGAAGCGCATGCCGCGGTCGCGGTCAGTCTAGCGGTCGGCCTGCGCGCCCACCTCGGATCGGGCTATCGCGTCCAGGCCGAGGTCGCCGCCGCGCTCGGCAACGCGCAGCAAGCCGACGAAGATTTCAAGCGTGCGATCGATATCCTCAGCGCGGTGAAGCACGAGGTCGAGCTCGCACGCGCGTACCAGGGGCTCGCGACCGTCAAGGAGCGCACCGGTCAGGTCGCGGATGCGCAGAAGCTGCGCAGCCGCGCGGTGGACATCTTCAATCGTTTGCGCGGCGCCGCTCAGACCGACTGATCGAGGGTTACTTGCTGACGACCTTCGCGGCCGGGAAGTCCTGCCGTAACTTCTGATTGCGCGCGTAGATCCGTGCGAACTGCATCGCCGAGACCAGCCCGATCAGGATCGCGAGGTGCACTCCGATCGAGAACACGTCGCTGTACAGCGAGCGGACGTCGACGATCGCCTGCAGCGCGAGCGTCGCGAGAAACATCGCGAACCCGACGACCGTGGCCAACGCCGGCTTGCGAAACACCGCGACGCCGCACAGCACGTACAACACACCAACGCCCGCGCCCGCAAGCGCGACGAGCTGCAGCTGGTGGATCGACGAGAAGTGCGCGGTCGTGCCGACGATCGCGTAGTTCCCGGACGCCGGCAGCTCGCCGAGCTTTTGATACCTCAGTAATTCGGTGACGATGCTGATCACACCGAGCACGACCAAGATGCCGCGCGCCTGGCGCAGCTCGCGGCCCTCGATGGTCTTGACGAGGTTGGCCCCGAACGACGGACGTTCTGACTCCACCCGGCTTGGTATCACGCGCGGCTGGGCATTTGGACATATGATCGCCGCGTGACCGACGCGCTCGAACGCCTCGCGGCTGCGGTGCCGGCGAACGTTCGCGCGGTGTGCAAGACGCTCGCGCAAGCTGGATTCCAAGCGGTGACGGTCGGCGGCGCGGTGCGCGACGCGTTGCTCGAACGAACACCTGGCGATTGGGACATCGCGACATCCGCGACGCCGGACCAAGTCACGCCGCTATTCCGCCACGTCATCCCGACCGGCATCCAGCACGGCACGGTGACGGTCGTGACCGGCAAGGGCGTGCACGGCCACGTCGAGGTCACGACGTTTCGCGGCGAGGGCGCGTACACCGATGCACGCCGGCCGGATTCGGTCGTGTTCGGCGTGCCGTTGATCGAGGATCTCGCGCGTCGCGACTTGGTGGTCAACGCGATCGCGTACGACGTCGAACGCGGCGAGATCATCGATCCGTTCGGAGGGCGAGACGACATCGCGAACCGCGTGCTGCGCGCGGTCGGCGATCCGGTCGCGCGGTTCACCGAAGATGGTCTGCGCGTGATGCGCGCGGTGCGGTTCGCGGCGCAGCTCGAGTTCGCGCTCGACCCGGCGACCGAGGCCGCGATCGCGCCTGCACTGCCGTCGCTCGCGAAGGTGTCTCGCGAGCGCGTGGCCGACGAGCTACGCAAGATCCTCGCGGCGCGTAAACCGTCGCGCGCGCTCGCACCGGCGTTGCGCACCGGCATCATCGCGACCGTGCTCCCCGAGCTCGCCGCGCGCTTGACCGACGATGTCGCGCGCCGGGGCTGGCTCGACGTCATCGATCGTGTCGTCAGCCCGGAGGTTCGGCTCGGCGCGGTGTTCGCGCCGTTCGCGACGCCGACCGCGGATCCGCGCCGCGCCGACACCGCATGCGCGCGCGAGGTTCGCGCCCGTGCCGTTTCGCTCAAGCTCAGCACGCACGAAGCGGATCTCGCAGCCCGGCTCGCGAGTGTCGCGCGTGCGGCCGGCGAGCCGACCTGGTCGCCGATCGAGACCCGGCGACTCCTCGCCGAGATCGAGCGTGAGCGCCGGCCCGCGGCGGTCGAGCTGTGGCAGGCGGAGCAGGGCGACGCGTTGGTCGGGCAGGCCACGCAGGCGCTGGCGGCGAATGTCCCACTCGCGGTCGGCGACCTCGCGATCGACGGCAAGACCCTGATGGCCGAGCTCGCGCTAGCCCCTGGACCGGCGATCGGCAAGCTGCTCGCGGCGTTGCTCGATGCGGTGATCGTTGATCCTTCTCTCAACGATCCAGCACAGCTGCTCGCCCGTGCACGGCAGCCCGCCCCAACGGATACGTGAACAACTGTTGACCAGGCAGCTGACCCTGGACAGCCACGGCAAGACGGGCACACTGGACCCGTACCGATGTGGATCGTACGGCTAGCGCTCCGTCGCCCCTACACGTTCGTCGTGATGGCGATGCTGATCGCGCTCGGCGGCGTCTACTCGATCAAGAAGACGCCGACCGACATCTTCCCGAACATCGACATCCCAGTGATCTCGGTGATCTGGAACTACGGCGGGCTCACGCCTGACGACATGGAGAAGCGGATCACGACCCAGTTCGAGCGCTTCCTCACGACGATCGTCAGCGACATCGACCACGTCGAGAGTCAGACCCTGACCGGCATCGCGATCATCAAGATCTACATGCAGCCCGGCGCCGATGTCGCGCAGGCGATCGCGCAGACGACCGCGGTCGCCCAGACCGCGGTGCGCCAGATGCCGCCGGGCGCGGTTCCGCCGCTCATCATGCGCTACTCGGCGACGAACGTGCCGATCATGATGCTCGCGCTCGAGACCGACACGCTGTCAGAACAGCAGTTGTTCGATTACGGCGTGAACTTCCTGCGCAGCGACCTGATCACGGTGAAGGGGGCGCAGATCCCGTACCCGTACGGCGGCAAGCAGCGCCAGATCATGGTCGACATCGATCCGCCGCGGCTGCAGGCGTGGCAGCTCTCGCCGCGCGACGTCGAGACCGCGCTCGGGCTCGAGAACGTGATCTTCCCGTCCGGCACCGCAAAGATCGGACCGAACGAGTACCCGATTGTCATGCGGTCGACGCCCGAGACGCTCGAGGAGATCGGCGCTCTGCCGATCAAGACGGTCAACGGCCACACCGTCTATATCCGCGACGTCGCGACCGTGCGCGATGGCAACTCGCCGCAGACCAACATGGTCCA
>CAZDGY010000790.1:0-3562 GCA_964504685.1 uncultured Kofleriaceae bacterium
CACGTCGAGCTGCGCCATGTCGCGGAAGTACATCGACAGATACGTGCCCTGATCGCCGCGGCTCTTCGCCTTCGCCTCGGCCTCCGGGCGCTCCGGTTCTTCGCGATCGTCGCGCTCGGCGTCGGGGTCGCGCTCGTCGCTCGGCTCGCGCTCGTCGGCTGAACGCTTGCGTTGCACCGCCTTGGCGGACACGCGCGCCACGCGATTCTTACGGCTGACGGCGCGGTCCGGGGCGAGCTTGCGTGCGGTGACGGGCATGGGAGGTCCTTTGGGCGCGTTCTAGGATCCGGACGTAGGCGCCTAGCTAATAGACGCGCGAGCGGCGCGAATGTTTTGGCGATCGCGATCGCCGTGTGGAACTACCCCGCAGCGCCGCCAGTTATTCCAGCTGCCAGGTTGGCAACGGAGGGAGAACAGGCGGTTACGAACGAAGTGCCGACGGCGCGCGCGACTGCTTACACGCGCCTTACGGCGCGGGAGTTTCCTTGCGCTCGGCTAGGACAATGATGTGGCGCGACTGGTTCCCGAAGAATCGGCCCTTGGTCTGGTAACCACCCGAGACCTCGAGCACCCGGAACCCGGCGGCATGCATGAGCTTGCCGACTTCGTGTAGCGAATACGCGCGGACCGAGATCTCCTGCTCGAGCTGACGACCATCGTCGAACACGACCGAGCGGTTCACTTGGATGCGCGACGAGAAGTAGTTGAGCTCGACTTCTTCGAGCACGACGCAGCCCTCGCCTTCCCACCACACGCGGGTCGGGAGGTCGGTGATCAGGTAGTCGCGATTCAAGATCTCGACGAGGACCTTGCCGCCGGGCTTGAGCGCTTTGCCGATGTTGGTCAGCGCCTTCTTGTTGGTCTCGTCGTCGAAGTAGCCGAACGTCGAGAACAAGCAGTACGCGCCATCGAACTGATTCTCGAAGTCGAGCTCGCGCATGTCGCCTTGCACGAAGTTGATCGTCAGGCCGCGCCGGCGCGCTTCTTCGCCGCCGCGTACGAGCAACGCGGTCGACAAGTCCAAACCGACGACGTGAAAGCCGCGCGCGGCGAGCTCCATCGCGTGGCGGCCATAGCCGCAGCCGACGTCGAGTACGTGAGCACCGGCGGCCAGGCCCATCGCATCGAGCACGAATTCCGCTTCGGCTTGCGTCGCCTGCGGGGTCAGGAACGGCAACGTGCGCAGATAGTCTTCGTCGAACAGATCGACGAACCACGGCTTACCGCGCGGCGGTGCCTTGCCCGGCTCTTTCGCGACGACCGCCGCGGCGACCGCGGTCGGTGGCGGGCCCTTCTTCGCGCTCGCTGCCGGAGGCGGCGGCGTTGGAGGTGATTTGTGCACCGCAGATGCGGGTGGCGGCGGCGGAGACGCGTGCGCGATCGGCTCGAGCTGACCGCTGCGGCGTTCAGGCGGCGCGACCGCCGGCGGCACGGTTGGCGGCCGGCGCGGGGCGCTGGGAGGCGTCGGCGCGGCGTTCGCGACCACCGTTTCCTCGACGTCGACTTCGATCTCGCCCGAGCCTTCAGCGCGTTCGGCGAGCTCGTTGATATCGATCTCGGGCGCCGACAACGTCCCGACCGGCGTCGCAGCGGGCGCGGGCGATGCGACCGGCGGCGGCTTGCTGTCGGGCGATCGCGTGCCCGCGAGCGGCGGCGGCTGAGTCGGCGGCTTGATGTGCGGCGTCGATCCTCGCTGCACCGCGACTTGTTGTGATTGCGCACGCGGCTGACTCGCGGCGCGCGCCGATTCCATCACCTCTTCGAGATCTTCCTCGGACAGGGCGACGGTCTGCATCCGCCTGCTCGTGTTCGGCTTCGGCGGATCGGCGCTGGGCAGGACCGCTTGCTCGTCGGTCTTGATCGCCGACGGATCGACGAGCTCGACCGGTTCGCTATCGAGCGTGACCTCGACATCGGCGTCGACGCGCTCGCGCCGCTCGACCTTGACCTCCACGGTCTTGATCTTCTCGGGGTCGGCGCCCCAAGGCGCGGCTGCCGCGGCTGGTGCGGAGTCGATGATGTTCGGCGACGAGATCCGCTGCATCGGGATCGTGTTCGCGGATTCGCCGAGGCCGCCCAGGCCGGTCAACCCGAGTGCTTCGAGATCGACCGCCGACATCTCGCGAGTCTTTAGCTCGAAGTCAGGCTCGGCTGCGCCCGGCGGATCGATCGCGGTCGTCGCCGGTTCGGGCGCGACCGGATCCGGCGGACGGCGCCGGGGCGGCTCCGGCTCGACCCGCGGCACCGGCTCGGACGCTTCGGTCGTGAAGCTATACGCGATCGACATCGCGAGCGCCGGATCCTCGGGCACCGGCGCGACGACCGGCGGTGCAGTCGCTGGTCGCGTCCGCGGGACGTTGTCGGACGGCACGCGCAGGCCACCACCGCGACGACGACGACGGCGGCGCTCCGCGGTCGTCATTCCGACTTCCATGTCGGAGTCTTCGTCGCGCTTGCTCACCGCGCCACCGCCCGATCGTGCTGGACCTGTCGACCGAGCCGCTGGCCAAACCGCACCGCGCTGCCGATCTCGGCCGCCAGTGCCACCGCCCCGGGCTCGAACGCGAGCACGACGGTCGAGCCGAGCCGAAACGCACCGAGCTCGTCGCCGCGCGCGATCGGGACGTCGAGCTCGATCCGGCGGCGCTCCCCGGCAGCACGCCACGTCACCGAATCCTCGGCGTGGGCCAGCCGGATGTTACCGACGCCAGCGGCCGCGACCATCACGACCGCGATCGTGCCCAGCGGCTTGGACTCGAGCCAGATCACGACGCGCTCGTTGCGCGACAGCAAGCGATCGCGACGCGCCGCGATCTTGGGATTGACCGGCCACAGCGCACCGGGGACGTAGTCGTAGCCGACGAGCCGCGCGTCGACCGGCGCGTGCACGCGGTGATAGTCGCGCGGCGACAGATAGATCGTGGCGTAGTCGCCACCTGCGAGCGCCGCGGCGCGCGCGTGATCGACGACGAGCTCGTCGAGCTCGTACCACCGGCCCTTCGCTTGGATCAACGCGCCGCCCGATGCCG
This sequence comes from uncultured Kofleriaceae bacterium, assembly GCA_964504685.1. Taxonomy (GTDB): domain Bacteria; phylum Myxococcota_A; class Polyangia; order Haliangiales; family Haliangiaceae; genus JABFXX01. The sequence goes on from CAZDGY010000790.1 coordinate 3,030, forward strand.
TGCCGCATGCCGCGACGACGCCGTCGCACGGCGCGATCACCGCGCTCGCGTCACTCTCGACCGGTCGCAATCCAGGGCGGAGCTTGCGCGCGAACAGCTCGCCGAACGTCTCGTACGCGGCAAGCGGGAGCTCGGCTTCACCTAAGTCAGCGCCCACCGCGCGCGCGAACGCGCGATATGCCGGCTTGCGCAGGCCCGCGGGCACTGTGGTTCGTGCAGTCAGACCTACGAACGCCGCCCATGCCGCGAACGGTCCGCCTGGCGCGGCCGATGTATTGGAATGCGGCTTGCGAAACTCCACGCGGCTCTTTGGCGTCAGGGCGTGCGCGCGCACCCCAGAACCGTGATTATGCCAGCCCGCGGAGGTGGTTACAAGTAGGCCTGAAGAATCAGAAAATGGGGAACAGGGAACGGGGATCCGAGCGGATCGGTGCTCGATGCCGAAACCGGTCCGCAGAGACCGCCTAGCAGTCGTAGTACAGCTGGAACTCCGACGGCACCGGGCGCAGCCGAACGTGATCGGCCTCGGCCTC
>CAZDGY010000791.1:0-3560 GCA_964504685.1 uncultured Kofleriaceae bacterium
GGATGCGCCGGCGCCAGCGCCAGCCCCCACGCCGGCGAAGTAGCCCGTTGCCGAAGGCAACGAGGCGCCGCGATTCTCGTGGATAGATCGCGGAGTTGAGGCATTGCGACCCGGGCACGAAACGTGCTCGCCTGCGCGCGCCATGCGGTACCAGCGACTCGTATGCGCGACTGTGTTCGTTGCGGCATCGCGCGTTGCGGTTGCGCAGCCGACGCCAACACCGGAGCCAACGCCAACGCCGGAGCCAGCGCCGCCGGTTGCGCCGGACACGACCCCGCCGGCCCCGACGCCAGATTCGCCTGCGCCTACGCCTACGCCTACGCCCGCAATGCCTACGCCCGCAACGCCGCCGACGCCCGCGGACAAGTCCGACTACAGCGCGACCAAGATGCCGTCGCAGGCGGTCAACACCGAGGACATCGTCTCGACGTTCCCCGACAAGGGCTATCGCTTCGGCTCGTACGGCCGTGTGCTCGCGGGCACCGATCTACGCGGCGGAGCGCCCGAAGGCATTCTGATCGTCGCGCACGGTCCGCGCGTCGTCGAAGACAGCTACCTCGAGCTCGACTCGTCGTACGGTTTCGTCACGCCGACCGGCGTGAAGCTGCGCCCGGTCGTGACCCTCGCGTTTGACGGCACGTTGTTTCACGACACCGGCGTGTTCGACGCGACTCCGGCGCTGCGCAACTTGTTCCTCGACGCGCAGGTCAACGATCACATCACGCTGTGGGCCGGCTCGCGGATGTACCGCGGCGACGACATCTACCTGTTCGACTACTGGCCGCTCGACAACCAAAACACCGTCGGTGCGGGAGCGTTCTACTACGCGCATCCGCGACCGCACGACACGCTCGACGTCGCGGTCCACGGCGGCGTCAACCGGCTGATCGAACCGACCGACTACCAATATCAGACGATCCAAGTCGCGAACCCCGAGCAGGGCGCGGTCAGCGTGTTGCAGCTCAATCGGCAACGCATGGTCGCGAGCACGACGGTGTCGTACTTGATCGACAACGGCGCGGAGAACCTCAGCTACAAGTTCAAGCTCCATGCGCAGCTGCAACACATCGACTCGGGCACCCGCGCGACCGGATGCGATGCGACCGGCCAGAACTGCGATGGCACGCAGGCGCTGCCCGCGGACTCTGGATTCTTGATCGGCGCCGAGGTCAGCTTGTTCGGGCTCGCGCCGAAGGAGCTCGGCTATCGCCGGCACCTCAACCTGTTCGCGCGCTACGCGAAGGCGCTCGCCGCGTTCGATGAGCTGTCGCCGCCAACGAGCTTCGGCACCGATCTCAAGACGACGAATGCGAGCGAGCTGTCGTTCGGCGCATCGGGCAACTGGGACTTTCGCTACGGCAACGTCATGTTCGGGGCGCTGTCGCGCAAGTTCGTCGACGCGAGCGGTGAAGAGATGGGCAACTTCAACGACGGCTGGGAGTACGCGATCGATGCGCGCCCGCTGTACCGCGTGATGCCGAATTGGTTCGTCGGCGCCGACTTGTCATATCAAGCGAAGTTCCCCGAGGGCCTGAACCCGTACACCGAGCGCGCCGAAGACGCGAGCGTCCTGCAGATCGCGCCGATGGTCGTGTTCTCGCCGATGGGGCCGTCGGCATACGATCGGCCGCAGATTCGCTTCGTGTACCGCGCCGCTCACCTCGATCAGGGCGCGCTCGATCTCTACGTGCCAGACGACGCGCGCCACTTGCACGCGTGGCAGTACTACCTCGGCGTGCAAGCCGAGTGGTGGTTCAACTCGACGTCGTACCGCTAGCCTAGTTGCACGTGCTGCACTCGGCCGAGAACTGCGACGAGCAACCGAGGCCGTTGTCGCAGCCGAACGGACAGGTCACGGTGTCCGAGCAGCTCCCGGTCGCGGCGCAGTTGACATCGCACGCGCACGACGTCGAGCAATCGACCGTGCGGCACGAGTTCTGGCCGGTGCACTGGACGTCGCACGAGCCCGGACCGCAGGTCAGGCCGCGGCACGAACCGCTGCCGCTGCATTCGATGATGCACGACGCCGCGTTGGTGCAGTTGACGTTGCTGCGACACGCGTTCGTCACGTCGCACTTGATGTCACAGTTGTAGCCAGCCGGGCAGACGACCGGGCCGGTGCAGCCGGTATTGCTGGTGCTGTCGGTGCAATCGATCGTGCATTGCTTCGACGCGACGTCGCAGCTCGTGCATGCCGCGGGGCACAGGTCTGCATCGATGATGTGCATCGGAGCGTCGATGTGAAGCGGCGCGTCGATCTGCGAGCCGTTGACGACGCAGAACCCGCCGGAGCACGTCCGGCCCATCGCGCAATCCGCCTGGGTCGTGCACGCGTAGTCCTGACTACGGTGAGTGATCGTACAGCCGGTGACGAGCAACGCGAGCAGGATCAAGCGTGCGTTCATCGCAGACCTCCTCCAATCGTCACGGCGATGCCACCGCCGTGATCGAACAAGACCGGCGTGATCGACGCGTGGCGCGCGTCGTGGTCGCGATGGTCGCGCCAAAAGAAGTAGCCGCCGATCGCCGCAGCCGCAAACCCGCTGACGACGAAGATGTTGCCGAGCGTGGCCTGGCCGTCGCCCTTGTTCTCGAGATCCGTGAGGTTCTTGAAGTCGGCGGGGGTCTTCGTCGGCGCGTTGCGGATGTCGTTGTCGGTGCCGGACGCGGCTGCCCAGAACAATAGGCCGATCAACGAAACCGAACCGCCGGCCGCTATCACGCCGATCTCGATCCGCCGGCGATGGTTGTACGCCGCGTCATCGTCCTCCGGGGTCGGTTGCAGGCCGGTGAGCGGCGGCTGTCCGTCTCCGCCGGTCGGCGTTGCGGGTCCAACCGGCGTGGTCGGCGTGGTCGGCGTCGTGGGAGTGGTCGGCGTGGTCGGTGTCGGTGTCGCGGGAGTGGTCGGCGTGGTCGGCTGCGTGTCGCCCGGCGTTGCGGTCGTGGCGGCGACGCCGAACAGCGGGCCGAGCACTTTGTCGATCCGCGCTTCGAGCGGCTGGCCCGCGGGCACCGCGAGCGCGGCATCGCGCGTCGGCGAGCCTTTGATCAGCCGGCGGACCGACACGTCGATCTCGCCTCCGGCTCCGCTGGTCACCGTCGTCGCGACCAGCTCGTCGACGGACATCGTCGTCATCACTTCGTCGCGACATGTCGCGTCGCTCGGATTGCAGCCGACCGCAGCGGTCGCGTCGGCGAGATCGATCTCGCCGGCCTCGACCGTGCCATCGAGATTGTGAGCGAGCTTGAGGAGCTCGCTGTCGACCTTCGCGTGAGTAGCGGGGTCGGCGTTGCCGTCAGATCGCAGCACGAGGACGTGACGCGGCTCCGCGGACGCGACGCTCGCGACTAAGGTGATCGAAGCAAAGGCGAAAGTCTTCATGTTCCCATCCGATCGAGTCGTGCGCGGATCGTGTCCGCGTCTCCTGCCGACGGAGCGAGCTGGAGATAGCGCCGGTACGCCGCGCGGGCTTGATCCTTCTCGCCCATGCGCTCGAACACGAGGCCGAACGCGCGCCACGTCGGCGCGAAGCTCGGGTTCGCGGACATCGCGGTGCGCA
>CAZDGY010000792.1:0-3556 GCA_964504685.1 uncultured Kofleriaceae bacterium
ATCGCGTCGCGTTCGCGGTCGACGGCGTGCTGCTCGTCTGCCCCGAGCGCGGCACGATCCATCGGATCGAGTTCCCGGGCCTGCCATAAAACTTGCCCGCATCGCTCGCCCCACCGAGGCTGGGGCAGTGAGCTATCTGCACTGCCCGACGTGCAAACGCGCCTACAACCTCGCCGCGAGCCCGGCGTGTCCGAGTTGCGGCGCCGCCGCCGGCACGCCCGAGGATCCGACCGACGATATCGTGTCGGCCGCCGAGCAGCTCGCGCGCGCGCTCGCCCGCGCGAGCGACGAGCAACGCGACGCTGCGGCCGCGCGCCTCGATCGCCGGCGCGATGCCTTACCGCCGGGGGACTCGGTGCCAGTATGGAGCTCGGTCCGGTCGCTGGTCGCGCCGCTGCCGAGACCCGCATTGCCCGCGTTCACGCCGCCCGCGCTGCTCTCGCAAGCGGCAACCGTCGTGCTCGCTCGGATCGCGCCGTTCGTGCGCACCGCCCGGCGCGTACGCGCTCGCTTGATGGCGTTCGCGGCCTAGCTCGAGGCTCAATTGGCCTTCTTGAATCTCGCTTGGAGTACCGCCGCGGCGACTGGAGTGAACGTGCACGTCGCCGGCTGGCCCTGGCACGACTGATCCGCCCACTGATCGAACTGCTGGCCTGGACAGGGGACCGCTTGTAGCGTCGCCGGCACGCCGAGCTCGGCGGTCACGAAGCACGGCGGCCCCGCGCCACCCGCGCAGGTTCCACCGCCCGTGAGCGTCACCATGCCCATCCCCTGGATCTGAATTTGGAGCTCGACCGGAACCTCGCGCCGAGCGTCGGTCGGCGAGCACTGGCCGGAGACCTCGCGCGATACGCAGAAATGGTCGGTGCCGCATACCTGACCGTTCACGCAATCTGACGGTGACGAGCAGGTCACCGTGCAGTCGATCGCGTCGGGCGCGTAACACGCGCTCGCGAGCGCACATGCGGCGACGAGCGCGACGCGCGTCAGAACTGCCATGACGAGTGGACCTCCGCGCCGTGCGGCGTGGGGACAAGCGCGAGATGCTGCGCGTGCTCGGTGTGACGACCGAGCGCGTACACGACCGCTCCGGCCGCTACCGCGATGCCACCGCCGATCCCGAACGCAGTGGCGATCGTGGCGCTGCGGCGGCCGCGTTCATCCGTGGCCGCGATGTCGGACCACTTGCCGCCGTGCGCGTACGTGGCGCTGACCTCGTTGGCGGCGATGTGCGCGTCGATCGCGAACGCGGCTCCTACTGCGAGCGCAGCGCCGCCGCCGATCGCGATCCAGATCCCGACGTGCTGCTGCCGCGCGAACGAGTGGCTGGGTGACGATCGCGGGTCATCGGGCATTGCGACCGCGATCGGGTCTGGGACTGCCGTTGCATGTGGCGGTGGCGTGACCGCGAATAGCTTTCCATGCGCACACTTCTCGACCGCGGCGAGGTGGCCCTCGGCGAGCGTACGCCCGGCATCGTTGGGATTCGCGTCGAGATAGCGACGGTACATCCACGCGGCATCGTCGCAGTCTCCGTCGAGTCGGTACGCTTGCGCGAGATTGAACAACAAGCCCGGGCTCGGTGCGAGCACGTACGCTTCTCGGTAAGCATCGACCGCTCGCTCGTAGTCGCCGGCGTCGTGGTATGCGCGGCCGCGCTCGGCGAGATCACGCGCCTTCTGCGGGACCTGGCTCGGCTGAGGGTCGGCGATCGCGGTCCTCGAGATCAACGCTGCGGCGATCACGACGCATGCCTTCATCAGTAGGGCTCGACCGTGCCGTCAGGATCCGCCCGGCCCGCGCGGCGCAACGCGGCCGGTGGCTTGCGAATCGCAGTCGGCTTCGACACGCGATGGGGAGCGGGCGGTGCGGCCGACGCCGGCGTCGCGATCGGCGGTGGCTCGACGTGCACACTGACGGCAGCTATCGGCGCGACGACCGGATCGAGCGCGGCCGTCGCGTCTGGAAACGGCATCGCGCTCGCGCTCTTTGTGTTGCGTGTGGCAACCCACAGGACCAACAGCATCGCGACGGCGACCGGGACAAGCGCGAGCAGCCAGCGCCGGTGGTGCGCTCGCGCCACGGACTCGGTGGGAGCCAACGCCGGCTCGGAGGTCCCGGTGGGAGCCACCCCCGGCTCGGAGCTCCATCGCGTGCTGCGCGCACGCACGGGTGCGACGACCGCGCCGGGCTCAGCGAGCACCTCACGCCGGCGCACGAGCTCGACGCGTACTTGCTCGAGCGTGTGCGCCACCGCGGCCACGGTCGGGCGCGCCTCGGGCTCCTTCGCGAGCATCGCTAGCAACAGCTCCTCGAGCTTGGGCAGGATGTTCGGCCACAGCTCGTGCGGTGGCGGCGGCGCGTTGCGGAGATGCATCGTCATCATCTCGGCGGCGGTCTCGGCCTCGAACGGCAGCTCCTCGAGGAACAGCTTGTAGGCCATCACGCCGAGCGAATAGACATCGGTCTGCGCCGATACCGCACCACCTCGCGCTTGTTCGGGGGACAGGTACTGCGGCGTGCCGATCAGCTGGCCGTCGATCGTATGGCGCACGTCGTCTTGCGACAGGACCTTCGCGATACCCCAGTCGAGCAGCTTCACGCCGGGCTGGTCCGGAAGCTCCGCGTTGTCGATCAGGAAGACATTGTCGAGCTTGAGATCGCGGTGGACCACGCCCTTGGCGTGCGCTGCGATTAGCGCGTCACACACGTGTAGCAGGATCGCGATGACCTGATCGGGGAGCAGCTTGGAATTGGCAGCGCGTTGCGCGAGCGAGATGCCATCGAGTCGCTCCATCACGATGAACGGCCGCCCGTCGGTGAGCGTCCCGGTCTCGAAGATGTCCACGATGTTCGGGTGCCTGACCTGGTTGACGACTCGCGCCTCGAGCAGGATGCGCTCCGCGCTGTTGACCGTCACCAAGTGGCGATGCATGACCTTGAGCGCGGCGCGCTTGCCGATCTCTTCGTGGACGACCGCGTAGACCGATCCCATCCCGCCGCGGCCGAGCTCGTCTTCTACCCGCCACGGTCCGGCGATCGCGCCACGCGGGAGTACGTCCGGCAACGACGACACCTCCACGCCCCCAATCGAGAAGACCGTCTCCATCCGCGGAGGCTCAGTGCAGCGGGTGTGCCGTGGCTAAGTGTTCGACAACGTGGTGTTACGCCGACGCGACGAGCGGGCGCGCCCGATGTGTCCGCGCCGCACGGTCGAGGTCAGAGCGCGAACGAGTACACCGCCTCCTGTGTAGTCCAATGAGCCACGCGCAGATCGAGCCAACCGGAATTCGGGCCGGCCCGGGTACGTTGCATGGCGTGACGCGGTTCGCGCTCGTGCTCGTGATCATCGCGTGCGGCCACGCCGCGCATCGCCAAGCGCCGCTGCCCGACGATCCGCCGCATGCAGCCGGGCCGACCAATCCGCAACAGCTGTGCCCGAAGCTGGTCGCCGACAACGCGCAAGCGCTCCACGATGCGCCGCCCGAGCTGATCGCGCGCGCCGGGCAGTCGAGCATGGCTACGCTGCAGGCGTTGCTCGCGACGTGCATCCCCG
>CAZDGY010000793.1:0-3556 GCA_964504685.1 uncultured Kofleriaceae bacterium
GTCGAGCCGCGCGATCGCAGCGCCGCTCCCACCGTGCGCGTAGGCGTCGTCGACCGCATCCGAGGCGTCGTGCGCCGCCACCGCGTAGAACAACGCTGCGATCAGCGCGACCCCGCCGCCGAGGCCGAGCCCGAGTCCGACATCTCGCTCGATCCGGCGGCGGTTCGATCCCGCGACGAGCGCGGCATCGTCGACGGCGACGGGCGGCGAAGGCGTCTCGCTCGCAGGCGCCGGAGCCTCGGCGACGCAACGTCGCATCGCCGCACTATGACGCTCGGCGAGCATCCGCGCGTCCGTCGGCGGGCTGGTCTCGAGAAACCGTTGATAGTGCGCGACCGCGAGCTCGCACTTGCCGCTCAGCCGATACGCCTGGGCGAGATCGAACAGCAGCGGCGAGCTCGGCGCCAATGCAAACGCGTCTTCGAACGCCGCCGCGGCGGCGCGATAGTCGCCGACCTCGTACGCCGCTCGGCCGCGCGCCGCGAGCAACCGCGCGCTCGGGGGGACGTCGGCTTCGACCGGTGTCGCGATCGACGGAACCGCGACCGCAAGCAGGAATGCCGCGGCACGGTTCACGGATACGGCTCCAGGGTGGCGTCGGGATCGAGCGCGCGAACCTCGGTCCGCGGCTGACCCAGACCCGTCGGGTGCGGATGCGACGCGTGCCCTACGTGCCGTGCCGGCGGTCGGATCACGGATGGCGCGGGGGCAACGACGGTCGCCAAGATCGTCGATTGCGGCGCACGGCGTACTTCGTTGACCGTAGCGAGCTCGCGGCGCGCGATCGCCGCGCTGCCGGCAAGCCCAGGAGCGACCGCAGTCACGACCGGCGGTAGCGAGCGCGCATGGCTATCGCGTGCCCGAATCACCAGCGCGGTGGCCGTGAGCGCGACGACCACCATGGCTCCGATCGCGTATCGCCGACTCCGCTGGCCCAGCCTCGGCCCTGCCCGCCCCGCGATGGGATGTCGCAGCTCGGTAGCAGCGAACGACAGCTTGCGAGCTTCGATCTCGGTTCGCGTCGCCTCGAGCCGGTGCGCGACGGTAAGCGCGGTCGGACGTGCCTCGGGATCCTTCGCGAGCATCGCGAGCAGAAGGCTCTGTAGGTCGCGCGGGATATCCGGCCACACGTCCTGGGGCGACGGCGGCGTCGCGTGCTGGTGCATCGCCAGCGCTTCGCCCACGGTGTCGGCCTCGAATGGCAGTTGCTCGAGGAACAGCTCGTAGGCAATGACGCCGAGCGAGTAAACATCGGTCTTGTCGGTGAGTACCTCGCCGCACGCCTGTTCGGGTGACAGGTAGGCCGGCGTGCCGACGATGAACCCATCCATCGCGCCGGCGCCGGACGACATCTCTTTGGCGATGCCCCAATCCAGCACCTTTACGCGCGGGACCGCGCCGTCGCCCGTGAGGAAGACATTCGCCGACTTGAGATCGCGGTGGATGACTCCCGCTGCGTGCGTCGCGATCAGCGCGTCGCAGATCTGGAGCAGGATCGCGAGCGCTACGTCGGGAAGCACCCTGCCGGCGGCGAGCCGAGCGGCGAGCGACAGACCTTCGAGGCGCTCCATCACCATGTACGGGCGGCCGTCCTCGAGCGCGCCGATCTCGAAGATGTCCACGATATTCGGGTGGCCGACCAGGTTGACGACGCGCGCTTCGCTCAACACGCACTCGCTCTGCGACGACGGCAACACGGTCCGATGCATGATCTTGAGTGCGGCGCGCTTGCCGATGTCCTCGTGGATCACCGCGTAGACGGTGCCCATGCCGCCTTGGCCCAGCTCCCGCTCGACCACCCATGAGCCCGCCTTCGCGCCAGGAGCCAGGGAGCTGAGCAGTACCGGCGACGACATCCCCGCCGTGCCTACCAACGAATTCATTGTTGATGGCGGATGCAGCGCACGTGCCGGTCGCCTACGAGCTCCGGGGCAGCTGGTGCGCACGCGACGGGACGAGCGCGCGATGTCGCCACGTACGTCCGTGCACACGTGAGCGATTCGGCAAGCACGAGCGTAATCGCCCGTCGAGAAATCCGTAGATCACCGCATAGACGACACGCCGCCCCGGGCATACAGACATAGTGCCGATGTCTTCAGAGAAGCGTTTTCGCGCGTCCGTCACGCAGCCGATCGAGCACGAGCTCGAGATCGACTGGACGCTCGCACTCGCGGGCGGTGAAGGCCAACGCCTGAAGGCGTACGTCGAGCAGCGCCACGGCCAACGCGTGCCCAAGCAATACTGCCAGCTGCTCGGAAGTCGTTCGATGCTCGAGCACACGCTCGAACGTCTCAATCGGCTCACCCCTGCGGCGCGCACGCTCACCGTGATCGGCACCGAGCACGGCGCGTTCGCCCATCCCCAGCTCGCGGGGCGGTCGGATCACGTCTTCTGCCAACCGAGCTCGCGCGACACGGGCGTGGCGCTCTACGTCGCGCTCGCCATGATCAAGCGCTGGGCCCCGAACGCAACCGTGACGGTCACTCCGACTGATCACTATGTCGCCCCGAGCGCACGCTACGTAGACCGCCTCCGGCTCGCGCGTAACGTCGCGACGCGGCTTCGCGATCGCGTTGTCATTCTCGGCGTGCGGCCGAGCGAACCGGACTCCGATCTCGGCTACGTAACGCCGTCGGGTTGTCTCACCGAAGTGCCCGAGGCGCGCTCGGTCGCGAGCTTCGTCGAGAAGCCGGCGATCGATCGAGCGGCCCAGCTCGTCGCTGACGGTGCGCTGTGGAACACAATGGTGACGTGCGGGACGATCGACGCGCTGTGGTCACTCGGAGCGGAGACACAACCGGACCTGCTGGCGATGCTCGACTCGCTCGTACCTCTGGTCGGCACGCCAGACGAGTCCGACGCGATCGATTACATCTACCGCCAGCACGGGCCGGTCAGCTTCTCGACCGATATGCTGACGCGCGCACCCTGGCGACTCGCTTTGATCGAGCTCGACGGTGTCGACTGGAGTGACTGGGGAAGACCGGAGAGGGTGGAGACGGTGTTGGCGCTGCGTCGCGCGCGCGCCGGAGGCCAAGCCCTTGATCGACGCGCCTAGCCCTAGGACGCTCGACCACGAGCGGAAGGAGCGCCACATGCTGAGCGAGTTCGTCACGGCGAACCGGCTCGAGCTCATCGAGCGGTGTCGGCTCCGGGTCGCTCAACGAGCGGCGCCGGTACCGACGGACGTCGAGCTCGAGCACGGGATCCCGATGTTTCTAGACCAGCTCGCGTCCACCTTGCGCTCCAAGCTGGTCACCGGCCAGGTCGTCGGACCGACCGCAACCAAGCACGGCGCAGATCTCCTCCACAGTGGCTTCACGATCTCGCAAGTGGTTCACAACTACGGCGACGTCTGCCAGTCGGTGACCGATCTGGCGATCGAGCGCGACTTCTCGATCCCGACCGAGGACTTCCGGGTACTCAACTTCTGCCTCGACGAGGCGATCGCCGAGGCGGTCACCGAGTACGAACGGCAAAACGAGATCGACGTGGTCGCAAAAGGCGCCCGCCGATCGGCCGAGCGCGAAACCGAGGATCTCGGCGTGCTCGCCCA
>CAZDGY010000794.1:0-3546 GCA_964504685.1 uncultured Kofleriaceae bacterium
GATCGAACGGAGCACGGTGACTCCGGGGCTGTTGATGTACACGCCGGTCGCGCCGTTCGATGACGCGCGCACACGAGCGAGCGTGTGGTAACCGATGAGGCCACCGCCGTCGCAGTACGAGCCGACCGCGACACCGTCGCCGCCGTTGTCGGTCGACAAGATGCCTTCGAACACGTCGTGCGCGCCAAAGTGGATGTACACGCCATTGTCGATCGCCGAGGCGACCGCGAGGTCGGCGAAGTAGTTGCCGTCGCTCGTCGCCGCGTCGCCGATTTCGATGCCGTTGCCGCCGGCGTCGAGCGAGGTGACTTCGCGAACCCGGCTGCTCGCGCTGCCCTCGAGCAGGATCGCCGCACCGTGCGACGGATTCGCACCGCCACCGGTGACCGTCGTGCCATAGATCTGCGCGAACCGTGCACCCGCGACGCGGATCCCGTTGTACGCGTTGCCGGCGGCGACATTCGCTTCGACCCAGACTTCGTCGTTGCCGTTCGAGTCGAGCACGATGCTGTTCGCCGGGCCGATGTTCCAGGTCAGGGTCGCGCCGGCGAGCGTGACGAACGAGACCTTCGCCGCGCCGATCGCATAGCCGTCGCTGGCGCGGCTGGCGTCGAGCACGTAGACCGTGCCGGCGTCCGCGAGCGAGCTGACGCCCGAGCCCGCGACGCTGTTGTCGGGAGCCGCCGCGACCGGGTTCGCCCACCATGCGGACGGTTCGGTCGCGAACGGCGTCGATCCGGTGAGCGACACGCTGTCCGCGATCCAGCCCGCCGTCGTGACGAGATCGCGTAGGCCCTTGCCGGGCGCGAGCGTCGAGTAGAACGCGACGCCATCTCCGTTCGCGACACACGTCCATGCGAACACGCCGAGCGCGTCGGTCACCGCTAGGCCAGCGCACGACGTCGCGCCGGCGACCGAGACCTTGCGCAGCTCGCCGCCGTGCAGGCATGCCGAGTACGGCGTCGCGCTCGGATCGCACCCCGTGTCGGAGGCGGTGAAAGCATCGGAGCCGTCCGCAGCGACGTAGTCGTTCCAGCTCGCACCGGCATTCGGATACGCGGGGCCGACCTGGATCCCACTTGGCGCGCCGCTGCCCCCGTTCCCGGACACGTCGAAGCCGACTCGCCCGCACGCAGCGGACGCGACGACGACGACCCCCACGACGAACCTCACCCGACGATTTTACTCCGTCGAGGCGGTCCGCGACGAGATCTTGCTACGACCTGGTTTCGCCGAGCCGCTGTAACAGGTGCAACGTCCGCGGCGGCAGCGTCTCGCCACGCCAGGCGAGCGCACGGGCGAGCACGAGCGCCTTGTCGGCGGTGGTCAGTCGCGGGCGTTCGGCGAACAGCTTGCCGCCGACGCGCTCGATCTTGTCGAGCATGCGCATGCCGCCGTGCCACATCAGCGCGAGCTCGACCGCGAGATCGGCGCCGACGACATCGACGAGCGGGCGAGCGCGTTCGAACAATGCGCGGGTCCTCGCGACCTCGTAGCGGACGAGATTGCCCACCGCGGACGACACCCGGCGCGACGAGATGTCCGCTTCGGTGACCCCGAAGTGCCGCAGATCCTCCGCCGGCAAATAGACGCGGCCGCGCTGCCAGTCGGCGGGGACGTCCTGGACCAAGCGCGCGACCGCGAGCGCACTCGACAGATCATCGGCATACGCGTGGAGCTCGGGTGCGCGATAGCCGCCGATGTACAGCAGCATGCGGCCGACCGGCTCGGCGGCTTGCCGCGTGTAGCTGCGCAGCTCGTCGAACGTCGCATAGCGGCGGCGCTCGAGGTCTGTCCGGAAGCCGGACAATAGGTCGGTGAACTCGGTGATCGGCAGCGCGAACTTGTCGACCGTATCGGCGAGGGCGACGAACACGGGATGCTCGGCGTTGCCGCGATACGCCGCGTGCAGCTGCTCTTCCCAGCGATCGAGCTCGCGAGCGCGCCGGCCCTCGAACGTGCCTTCGTCGGCGATGTCATCGGCGACGCGAGCGAACGCGAACAGCGCGAAGATGTGCTTGCGCAGCGCCGAGCGCGCGAACATCGACGCGACCGGATAGTTGTGGTGGCGCGACCGGCACAGCGCTTCGCAGTAGCGGTAGCAGGCGCCGAGCTCGAGCGTCGGCGGCAGCGGGACGGCGAGTGCGGGCGAGCGGACAACTCCGAGGCGGTTGATCATGACGGTCCCTTACTTGTGCTGCAGTCGCGCGAGCACTTCGCGCGCACGATCAGGTTTTACATCTCCTGACGCCGAAAGCTCGGCCGCGACGCGGTCGATTAGCTCGCCGGTCGCGCCAGCCGCCCGGGCGAGCCCTCGGGCGTGTAACGCCATGTGGCCGCGCTGAATTCCCTCCGTGGCGAGCGCACGCAGGGCGGCGAGATTCGTCGCGAGCCCGGCCGCTCCGGCCAGCGAGGCTAGCCGATCGGCGTGGCCGGCGTGCTCCCCGGTCGCGATCCCGGCAAGCTCGAGCGCGAACCGCGCCCCGGGATGGACGTGGAGCGCGCCGCCGACCGTGCCCGCGGCGAGCGGCATCACGAGCTCGCCGACGAGGCCAGCGTCTTGCTCGCGCCAGGTAGCGAGCGGCCGGTACGTGCCGGTGCGGGCGGCGAATGCGTGCGCGCCGGCTTCCACCGCGCGCCAGTCCTGGCCGGTCGCGACGAGCACCGCGTCGACGCCGTTCATGATGCCTTTGTTGTGGGTCGCCGCGCGGTACGGATCGGCTTCGGCGAACCGCGACGCTGCGGCCACCGCTCTGCGTACCTCGGGGCCGCGGCCGTCGCTCGACAGCTCGCCATCGCCGATCCGGCAGCGCACCGTCACTGTCCGCCCGTCGGTGAGGTTCGATAGGATGCGCAGCCCGGGCCGACCTCCGCACGTCGCTGCGATCGGCTCGGCGATCGCTTCGCACAGCGTGTTGACGAGGTTCGCGCCCATCGCGTCGCGGCAATCGACGTGGAGGTGAGCGACGATGACGCCGCCGTCGGGGCCGGGTGGGCGCGCGACGATCCGCGCGTCGAGTGCGAGCGGACCACCACCGCGCGTGACCAGCCGCGGCACGAGCCGGCGCGCGTCGTCGACCAGCGTTGCCGCAGCGACTTGCAGTTGAGCGAGCCCGGCATCGACGTCGTCGACCTCGACCACCTGGATCTGGCCGATCATCACCGGTGCCGACACCTCGGTGTAAAAGCCGTCGGGCAACGTCATCCGCGCGGCGTTCGAAGCGGCGGCCACGACCGACGGCTCCTCGATCACCATCGGTACGAGCGCGGGCTTGCCGTCGACCCGGAAGTTGACCGCGACCTCGAACGGCAGCGCGTACGTGCCGATCACGTTCTCGATCATGCCGTCCGCGGCCTCGAGCGATAGCCCGCCGGGGTCGAGTGCAGCGAGCGCGGCTTCCGGCACGCCCGCGGCTTCGGCGACGCGGCGCCGTCGCTCGGCGAGCGGCAGGCGGTACAGGCCGGGCAGACGTGAGGGCACGACGTTTCCGTTCTACTGTGCGACGGGACGCAAGTCCACGCCGACCGGGTCGACCGCGAGGGTCA
>CAZDGY010000795.1:0-3540 GCA_964504685.1 uncultured Kofleriaceae bacterium
GGCTGGTGGCGGTCCGCTCGATACCGACGGCGGGCGCGCCGTCGCGGTCGATGTGGTCGAACTGCTCGAATCGGAGCTCGTGCGATTCTGTCATCGTGTGCGCCACGATTACGCGATCTCGCTCGATCGCGCGCGCGCTGCCCTCGTCCTGCTGACGAAGCTGGTCGCTGCTGGCGTCGTTTGGAACGCGAGCGCGGACTCCGCACCCCGTCACATCTTCGATCGCTTCGTCGAGTTGATCACGCGCGCGGAATCGACCTGGCGACCGGGCCTGTCCGAAGCGCTGCACGCCGAGCTCGCCGAGTTCATCGCGGTCACGTCGCGCGTCGCGGTCGCCGAGCTGCCCGAACGGCCATCGTTCTCCGAGCTGGTGCGCGATTCCGGCGCGGCACCCGACGCGTGGTGGTGGGCGAGTCAGTTCGATGACCTCGGTGCGGCGTGGCAGGCGGCATCGTCGTCGAGCGAACGCCTGATCGAGATCGCGTTCGCGCTCGGCGTCTCCGGAGATGCGGTCGGGCGCTCGCTCGCCGGCGCGCTCGCGGTCGGAGCGGGACGCGCGAAGACGAAGCGCTCGGCGCAGCGCAAGGACCTCGTCACGCTGCTCACGCGCCTGCAGGCCGCCGGGGTCGAGGCGTTGGTCAGCGACGGCGGATCGATCTCGAAGGTCACGGCGCTCGCGTTCGAGATGATGGCGACGCAAGAGCGCGACGGCATCGCCGATCTCGCGTTGCTCGCGTTCCAGCTGGTCGAGCTGTTCCGGATCACGAACCGGACGCCGGACCCAGAGCGCTATTGCGACATCGCCTCGCGCGCACAGCGCATCCTGATCGCGCAAGGTGTCCAGCTCGCGGGCTGCCTCAAGCGCGATCTCGAGCCTGCGATCGTGGAAGCGGCGCGTTAGGGCGGCCTTGGCAACGTCGGGGGCGGATCGCGTGACCTCTTCCTTTGCGCTTTCGCCAGCTCGTGCGAAAACTTACGGCTGATGCGTCCTCGGCTCCGCGCCGTGGTTACTCGGGTCGGCTCGCTGTTTCGCAGGGTCGCGCGGCGGCTTGCGATCGTGCCGCTCCGGCTGCGCGGCATAGCGTTGCTCGGCGCGGGAGCGGCGGTGACGTTCTGGATCGGCCGCAGCGAGGCCGACTACGTGTTGTTCCCGGCCGGGATCACGGCGATGGCCCTCGTCGCGGTGTGCGCGGTGTGCGTGACCGCAGGAGCGATTCGCGTCCGGATCGGGCTGCGCGGACTTCAGGCGAGGATGCCACCGGAGCTCGAGACCCGCGCGCCGATGCGCACCGGCTTCCAGTTTCCACGGCTCGCGCTGTGGCCGCTGGTCGACATCTCGCTCGCCTGGGAGGCGCCGGCGAACGTCGACGTCACGCTCGAGCCGGCGCGCAGCAAGTGGCAGGAAGTGATCACCGCGCGCGGCCGCGGCCGCTACACCGAGGTCGTCCGCCGCTTCACCATCGAGGACATCCTCGGGCTGACCGCGATTAGTTTTTCGATGACCTGGAAAGAGCCGCTGAGGATCGCGCCGCAGAGTGCGGCGTCGGGCGCCGAGCTCGCGCTCGCGTACGGCCAAGGCGATTCGTTCTCGCACCCGTCGGGTCGGCTCGAAGGCGACCTCGTCGAGATGCGGCAATACGGCCACGGCGACCCGATGCGCCACATCTTGTGGAAGACGTTCGCGCGCTCGCGCCGCTTGCTCGTCCGCATGCCGGAGCGCGCCGTCGCGCCGCGGCCGACGACGGTCGCGTTCTTGATCGCGGGTCCAGGCGACGAGCCGACGTGCGCGACCGCGCGGCTCTACCTCGAGCGCGACGTGTTCGGCCGCGACGTCGAGTTCTGGGCTGACGGCGCCACGACGCCCGCGCGCAACGCGCCCGCCGCGCTCGAGCAGATCATCGACTCGGCGGCCTCGACGATGGACAGCGGCGCGGTACTCGAAACTCAGGCCGCGCAGGTCGATCGCGCTCGGCTCGGCGCCTGCGTCGTGTTCGCACCGGCGGTCGATGGCCCGTGGCGCGAGCGCGTCGTCGCGTTCTCGACTCAGCTGCCCGCGCCGCCCACCGTGATCATCGGCGTCGATGGCGAGGCGCCACCGAGCGTGCGGCGGTTGATCTATCGCGTCCTCGTCGGCGATCGCCGTACGGTCGATCCCGATTCGCGCGCGCTCGCCGGCGTGCCGAAACTGCGCGCCGCGCTCGAGGAGAGCGGGATGCGCGTCCACGTCATCCATCGCTCGTCGGGGGCGCAGTTGCCATGACCAGCACCGTGCGCGAGTCGCTGGCGCTCGTGATCGTGAAGTCGCTCGTCGCGGCGTCCGGCGTATGCCTGTTCGCCTATCCGCTGGCGACACGCGCGGGCTTGATCGCGGGCGGTCTCGGCACGGTCGCCGGCTATCTCGCGGCGCGCTACTCGCACCTGCGCGGCGTGCGCGTGCCGATCGGGCTCGCGATCGCCGGCTTGCTCGGCATGATCGCGCGGTTCGGCGGCCAGTTGCTGCTCGATCATCCGCTCGGCGAGCTGTCGAACGGCTTGGCGATCTCGGACGCGGTGTTCTACGGCATCGGCGCGCTCGCGTTGTTCGTCGGCATTCGCACGCTGTCGCAGCGCTGGCGCGGGTTCGCGGTGCTCGAGCTCGCCGTCGTCGTCGGAGCGGTCGCGCGGACGTTCGCGGCCCACCGCCATCATCACATCCACGAGCCGCGGTTCCTCACTGACTGGGCGTGGTCGCACGGCATCGACCCGACCCTCGTGCTGCAAGGCGCGGGCATCGCCGGCGTCGTGGTCGCGTCGATCCTGCTGCTCGATCTGCGCCGCGCATCGAAGCTCGTGGTGTCGCTGTTGTTCCTCGCGGTCGCCGGCATCGGCGCGTACTTCTTGCTCGAGAACGTCCGGATCGACGACGAGCCCGACACCAACGGCATCGGCCTGGGGCCCAACGGCAAGTCCAACAAGGACAACAACAACAAGGACAAGTCGAAGGCCGGCGGCAAGCCGGATCCGGTCGCGGTCGTGGTGTTGCGCGACGAGCTACCCGACGCCGACATCCTCTACTTCCGCCAGACCGCGCTATCGCGGTTCGCGGTCGATCGGCTCGAAGAGGACTCGACCGGCAAGTACGACAAGGACCTGATTCGCTCGTTCCCGTCGACCGCGCCGATCCGATCCGATTCGCCGCAGGAGCCATTGCTCCATCGCCTGCTCCACACCTCGGTCTATCTGCTCGTCGATCACGCTCAGCCGTTCGGCTTGGGCCATCCGGTCGAGGTCCGCTCGCTCGATAACCCGAGCCCGCGCCAGTTCGTCGCCGCGTACGATGTCGATTCGTATTTTCTCGATCAAGACGTCGGGCGGTTCGCCGGACGGAGCGCTGGCTCGGCGAAGTGGACTGAAGACGAACGCGCGCACTACCTCGCGATGCCGAACGATCCGCGCTACCGCAAGCTGTCGAACGAGATCGTGCGCGACATGGATCCGCGGTTCGTCGGCGACGATCTGATGAAGGCGCTCGCGCTCAAGCGCTATCTCGAGAAGAACGGG
>CAZDGY010000796.1:0-3539 GCA_964504685.1 uncultured Kofleriaceae bacterium
CACGTCGGTCGAGCCGCCGGCGGGATAAGGCACCACGAGCTTCACCGGCGCGCCATCTTGCGGCGGCAGTTCCTGGCCATAGAGACCGGTCGCGAGCAACGCGAGCGGGTGCATCGCTTCGTCGATGCGCAGGCCCTCGACGTACGGCCAGGTCAACGCATCGCCGTTCTGACCCGGCATTCGCTTCGGATCGAGCAGGGTCTCGAACGCGACATATTTCGCGGCGCTCGTCGGCTCGACCCGCTGCAGCAGCTTGGCCAGCGGAATGCCGGCCCACGGTACAACCATCGACCACGCCTCGACACAGCGATGGCGATAGACCCGCTCCTCGGGCGGCGCGATCTTGCGAAACTCGTCGAGGTCAAACACGTGCGGCTTGTTGCATAGGCCGCCCACGTCGATCTTCCAGCCGTCGGTCTTGAAGTGCTTCGCCGCCGCAGCGACGCCATCTTTGTTCGTCGTGAACTCGTAGAAGTTGTTGTAGTTGAGGATCGACGCCCGCGGCGTCATCGCGTCATCGGTCCAGTACCCGTTCGTGTGCGGCGCCGGAACGAGATCGCGCAGCGCCGGCCGCTCGTCGGTCGAGAGCTCGACCCCGTTGAGCTTGCGATAGAGCAGGGCGGTGCCCGCAGCACTCGCCGCGACGATGCCGCCGCGGATGAACGTGCGCCGGTTGAGGTAGACGGAGCGCGGCGTGATCTCGCTATCCGGAATCTTCTCGCTCATGCCCATGGTGCTACGTCGCACCGGCGACTCGGGTTACCGAGGTTTCCCAGCTTCGTAGGTTACCTGCTCGCCGGCTGGATTGGTGTCGTAGTAGCTCCACGTGCCGATCTTCACACCGTCGGTGGAATAGCTCCCGTGCGACAGGACCGCCCCGGTATCTTGCCAGCTCGTCCACTCGCCAACCGGCTTACCGTCCGCGTAGCTGCCTTCGAACCGGCGCTGACCGTTGCGATACGCGCCGATCCACGGCCCGCGCTCGGCGCCCATCGCGTAGTCGCCGCTCAGCATCGGCTTGCCGTTGTCGTAGAAGAACGACCAGTGGCCGACCTGCTTGCCATCGTCGAGCGCCCCTTGCTTCTCGATCTGGCCGTTCGCGTGCCACCAGGTCCACGTGCCGGTTTGGATCTGCTCGATCGAGTCATCGGGTTTCGCGCGGCACACTTGGCAGCCGAGCATTCGCTTCGTCGAATCGCCGACCCAGGTGCCGCCGATCGTCGCGCACTGCTGCGACGCGGTGCCGGCCTCGATGCCGTTCTCGTAGACCGCGGTGCGCCACGGCGTGCCGTCGGCCCAGAACTCTTGCCACGAGGCGATCCGCTTGTCGGCGACCATGATGCCCACGTCCTGAGGCTTGCCGTTGTCGTGGAAGAACATCCACGCGCCGGTCGAGGTGTCGGCCTCCATCTGGCCGATCGACTGCAGCGTGCCGGTGTACGCGAACATCACCCAGATGCCGGTGCGCGCGTCCTGATCGTATTGCCCGGACCACTCGACGTTGCCGTTCGCCCAATATGCGACCCACATGCCGTCGCGCGCGCCCTCGCGCATCTGGCCGGTGACACCGAGCTCGCCGGTCTTGTACCACTTGCGATACGGGCCGTTCGGCATGCCGTCGTAGGTCGCTTCCTCTTCCTTGGCGCCGTTGTCGAAGTACGTCGTCCACACGCCTTTCATTCGGCCTTGCGCGAACCGGCCGCTCGCAGCGACCTTGCCGTCGGGAAAGTACGTCGTCCAATCGCCGGTGCCGTTCGTGATCGTCGACGTGCCGTACGGTTGGCCGGTCGGGTTCTGCCACGTGTGCACGCCGTCGGGGACGCCGTGGTGATAGGTGCCCTGATGTAACAGCTCGCCAGTCGGATGCAGATCGCGCAGCGTGCCTTCGATCTGATTGTCCACGTACGGCGTCAGCGTGCGCACCGTGCCGCCGAGGTAGTAGCGCGTCCATTGCCCCTGGCGCGATCCGCCGATCGTGCAGCCCTCTTCAGCTTGCTCGTAGTCGACGACCCAATCGCCGGACTTCGCGCGGCACGCGATCGCCTCCGGCGTGTTGCGCTCGCCCGCTTTCATCTCGAACTCGCGCCACTTCGCGCCGGCCGCGAACCATTCGGTGAACTTGCCGTCGGCGACGTTGTCGACGAACGGACCCTGCATCTGCTTCTCGCCGTTGCGGCCGTACAACGTCCATTGCCCGTTGCGTAGGTTCGCGCTGTACGTGCCCTCGTCGCGCTTCTGGCCCTTCGGCGTCCAGTCGATCCACGCGCCGTCGCGCTTGCCGGCCTTGAAGTGGCCGCGCACGAGGATCTGGCAGTTCTGCGCCCAGCGCTCGTACAGGCCGTCGTTCTGCCCGTTGGTCTGCTCGGCCAGCTCGGCGGTCGCGCCAGAGGGCCAATTCCGGATCTTCGGCTTCGGCGCTTTGGGATCGGGAAGCTTCGGCACGTCTGCGGCCGAACCCGAGCCCGAGCCGGAGCCCGGATCTGCATGCGCGACCCCGGTGGCCGCGACGAGCGCAACGACAGCGAGCGTCAGCTTCATGGTCCGAGGATGCCTTTGAGCACTTGATCGGAGCTCGCGCGCACCGGGCTACCGTCGAGGCTGTTGAGGTCGCTCTGATCGAGCGAGATTTTCGGCGAGAACGCCGCGTCGTGGAATGCATCGAGCGCGGAGATCACTTCGTCATCACCGGTCATGTGCTTGTCGCCGCTCGCGCACGCGAACGAAAAGCCGCTCGCGTCGGTGAGGCACAGCTCGACCACACCGGCGCGGGTCGAAGCGCTCACCACGAACGGCGCGTTGCTCTCGGTCGTGAACCGCGGCGACTTGCCGACCCGGCGAACCGCATCGTCGGCGAGATCCGAGCCGTCGCTCTTCGTCGAGATCGGCAGGGATAGATCGAGGATGCGCAGGATTGACGGAAACTTCTGCAGGACCTCGTGATCGAGCTGGGCCGCGGCATCGGCGTTGCCGACTTGACGTTGTGCGTCGGCTTCCCACGCGAGCGTGCGCCAACGCAGCGTCGCTTCCTCTTTCGGCAAGTGGTCGAGCGCGGCGGTCGCTTGGTGCAGCGCGCCGGCGTAGTTGCCCTCGCGATACGAGATCTCGGCGTCGAACAGATCGAGATACGGCGTCGCCTCGGGCGTGCCCTCGTCGGCCTTGCGCGCAGCCGCGACCGCGTCGCGCACGACACCGGTGCCGAGGATGTCGATCATCTGCATCCGTCGCCACGATGCATCCTCGTAGAGCTCGCCGAGGTTCGGCCGGATCAGCGTGACGAGCAACGTGTCGTCGTCGACCAGCTGGATGATCTCGCGGCGCAACGCCCAGCGCACGAACGCGAGCTGGACGTTCTGCAGCGACACGCCGGTGAACAGCGGGCCATACGCGGCCTTCTCCGCTTGGCGCGACATCTTCGCGTCGAGCGTCATCCAATAGCGAATGCTGCGCACGATGTCGGCCGAGCGCTTGCTGCCGGACGTCATGCCGGTGCGCTCGGGTAGGCCGTAGACCTCGCTCGCGAGCCGCTCGGCGTCGTCGAC
>CAZDGY010000797.1:0-3531 GCA_964504685.1 uncultured Kofleriaceae bacterium
ACGGCCAGCCGCCGAACCGCGTACGCTGATAGTCCGCGAACGCCTGCTGGATCTAGGCGCGGGTGGTCATCACGAACGGGCCGTGCGCCACGACCGGTTCGCCGATCGGCTTGCCTTGGAGCAGCAGTAGCTCGGTCTCGCCGTCCCCCGCCGCGATCGCGACGTCGGCGTCGCCGCGCAGGCGAACTGCGAGCTTGCCGACGAGTGCGCGTCCCGCAACGGTCGCGGCACCGCGGAACAAGTACAGCGTGCGATTCGTCGTCGCGAGCGTCGCCGGCAACGTCCAGGTCGCGTGTGGCTGCATCCGGATCGACCAGATCGCGACATCGGCCTCGCTACGGGCGGCCCACGAATTCGGCGGCGGTGCGAGCGGCGCCGAAGCTCCGAGCCGACCGGCGATCACCGTGACCTCGGTGCCGCCGTCATGGATGCGCGGGATGCCGTGATCCCACAGCATCGTGAAGTACGGCTCGACCATCTTGTCGGCGCGCGGCAGGTTGAGCCAGATCTGAAACAGCTCGGTCGGGTTCGGCGCGCCTTGCTCGACCAACGGGAACATCTCGCAGTGCGAGATGCCGCGCCCGGCGGTCAGCCATTGGACGTCGCCGCGCCCGAATCGCGCGGTCGCGCCCAGCGAATCGGAGTGATCGATCAAGCCGCGCCGCACGATCGTCACGGTCTCGAACCCGCGGTGCGGATGCTGCGGGAAGCCCGGCACGGTCTCGCCGTGATACATGCTCCAGCCGTCTTTGCCGGCGAAGTCCATCCCGAGCTGGCGCCCGGCGAGCGACGTCTGCGGCCCCTGCGCGGCGTTGCCTGCGGGGTAGTTGTCGACGTGGTGAACGGCGAATAGAAATGGATCCGCGGTCTGCCACGGGAAACCAACGGGATCGACGGCGAGGATCGGACTGGCAGCCATAGGCACATCATGACCATCACCGGCGTTACCGGCAATTGCCCGAAGGGTTAGTGCGACTGGATCGGGCAGCCGTAGTCCGATCTGGATATGAAGCACTGGCTTAGTCCGTTGCTGGTCGCCGCGCTCGCAGCCACCGCTGGCGCCGACCCATTCCATCCAGGCCTCGAGGTCGCGGTCGGTTACCGCTCGGGCGGCGCGCTGGTCGACGGGGTCGATGTCGGGCACGTTCGCGGCGGCCACGTCGATGCCGGCGTCCGCTTGCTGCCGAGCTTGTTGCTGTACGGCGAGTACGACTTGACCGGGCTGACCTACCCCGCGCCCACTGACAGCGATGGCGCCGCGCGCGTCGGCATGACTGCACCGACCGGCAGCACCGGGTTGCAGCATCGCGTTGGCGCGAACGCGCGCTACACGTTCGATCACGTCGGCGGCCGCGAAGGCGGGTTGTCATTCTGGGCCGAGGGCGGGCCCGGCATCGAGCACTATGTCTGGGACAGTGGCGGCGTGTGGACGCGACCAGACTTCGCGATCGGGCTCGGCACGTCGTCGTGGTTCCGCAGCGACCACAAGTACCGCGGCCTGAGCTTCTCGGTGCGCGCGACGTTCGCGCCGAAGAACAACGTCGGTACCGCGGTGTCGTGCGGCGGGCCTTGCGACACCGCGACGACCGCATCGGGCTGGGATCGCAGCGTGATGTGGGACCTATCGATGCTGTTCGGGCGCTAATGCTTGTGGTCGGCGGCCCGCACACAGATAGTACGCGCGATGTCGTACTCCGAGAGCCCGCCGCCGCCGTTGTCGCGCGGCACGCTCGTGATCGGACTGTACGGCGGCATGGCGATCGTCGCGTTCCTGATCGCGGCGGGGCGCGGCGATCCGGATCTATATCGGCTCGGCGGCTCCCCGGCGGCGACCATGCTGCTGCTCGGTCCGGTGCTCGGCGCGGCGCTCGGCGGCGTGATCGTCGTGCTCACGCGGATCGCGACCAAGCACTTCGAGTGGGCGCGGGACCTCCATTCGAGCTTTCGCGATCTGCTCGGTCCGCTCGGCGGCGGCGAGATCGCGGTGCTCGCGCTCGCGAGCTCGATCGGCGAGGAGTTGCTGTTTCGCGGTGCGCTGTTGCCGTGGCTCGGGCTGTGGCTGCAGGCGATCGTGTTCGCGCTGCTCCACGTCGGGCCGGGCCGGCGGTTCTTGCCGTGGACCGCGTCGGCGCTCGTGCTCGGCGTCGCGTTCGGCGCGATGGCGAAATGGACCGGCAACCTCGGCGGCCCGATCGTCGCGCACTTCACGATCAACTTCGTCAACCTGCGCTACATCGTCGGTCGCGCCGCACGCCATTCGTGATCGAGCATCCGGAACCACGCGGTGTCGCGGTTCCGATCCTTGATGATGTAATGCGCGTCCTGAATGCCTTCGAACCTACACCCGTAGCTCAGCGCGGCGCGGCGTGACGGCTCGTTGAGCGCGTCGCACTTCCATTCGGCGCGGCGGTAACCGAGGCCGAACACGTGCTCGAGTAGCAGCGCGGTCGCTTCGCGCGATGCGCCGGTGCGCTGCGCGATCGGGCCGTACCAGATGCTGCCGAGCTCGATCTTGAGATGCGCCGGCTGATTCGCGATCAGGTTCGCCACGCCCAGCGGGGCGCCGGTCGCGCGATCGCGCACGGTGAACGGCCGACCGTCGATCGCGGCTTCTTGGCTCGCGAGCCAGCGACCGAGCGCGGCGGCATCGAGGAATGGACCGCCGGACATGTAGCGCCAGACCCGCTCGTCCGGGTCGTAGCGATCGCTGCGCAGCGCGCCGCGGGCGACCGGCTCGCCGTTCGAGATCGCATAGAGCTCGGCGAGGTCGCGGGTGAGGTCGAGCGGTACGAGCTCGAGCGCCGACCCGGTCAGAACGACCGCCGCAGGCTTCACCGGCAGCTGGCTGCGGCGGGCGAGCACGTCGTCGGGCAGCTGGGGGCGTAGAGCCATGCCAGTTTGTTGCACGCTTGGCGATGGGCTGCCTAGCCTGGTCGCATGGTCCGCACCGGGTGTTACGCCGTCGTCGCGTTCGTGCTCGCTTTTGCGGCCGCGTTCTTCGTCACGTTTGGGGCCAGCGGCATCGCGAGCGCCGATGACACCTCGGCGACCGACAAGCTGCGCATCCTCTATTCGACGCGGTTCACGTTCACCGAAGACGGCTTGCCGCTGGTCACGGTCGAGATCATGGAAGGCCGGCGCGAGGTTCACCTGCGCGACAAAGGTGGCATCGTCGTTCATCCCGATGGTGCGGGCGGCAGCTCGGTCGAAGCCGACGCCGACACGTGGACGGTGACGGTCGAAGACGCCAAGCCCGCGGTGATCCAAGACTGGACCGTGGTCGAGACGTTCGGGCCCGACGACGCGACCGGGATCGCCGCGTCACTCGCGCGCTGGAAAGATCGCGGCTTCGACCCGCACTCGTTCGACATCGGCACCGTGTTCGGCACCGGCGGTGAAGTGATCGACACGCGCGAGACTCGCGTCGCGATCGATCCGGTCGCGCATGGCAAGGGCGTCGCGCGCGCGGCCGAGCTCGCCCGCAAATTCGGCGTTAAGACGCAAGTGCACGAGGAGATGGTGCGCAGGCCT
>CAZDGY010000798.1:0-3531 GCA_964504685.1 uncultured Kofleriaceae bacterium
GATGTGCTCGCGAGCGTGATCGGCCGCGCCTGCGAAGGTGCGATCTCGTTCGCGGTCCGAGCGCGGGCACCGCGGGAGAAGATCCGAAGGGCGGATCGCTTACGCCTACGCCTACGCTTACGCCTACGGTGATCGAGCTCGATAAGGTCACGCGGGATGGCGATCACTATGTCGCGCCCGCGGGGAACGGCCGCACCGCGATCCTGACGCTCGATCCGGAGTTGCAAACCACCGCGGAGAAGTTGCTCGCCGAAGCAAAGGCGCCGCGAGGCGCGATCGTCGCGATGGCGCCGGATGGACGGATCCTCGCGCTCGCGGGATGGCGCGGCAAGGAGCCCAAAGGCGGCAAGGACGGCGCCGCGGATTGGCACCTCGCGACCGATGCGTGGGCGCCAGCGGCGTCGGTGTTCAAGCTCGTCACCGCGAGTGCGCTCGTCGGCGGCGGGGTTCAGCCCGACGACAAGGTCTGCTATCACGGCGGGATTCGTTCGATCGTCGAATCGAACCTGCACGACGACAAGCACGACAACCAGTGCAACAGCCTGACCTACGGCGTCGCGCATTCGAACAACGCGATCCTCGGCAAGCTCGCGTTTGAGCATCTCGAGCCGACCGCGCTCGATCAGCTCGCGCACCAGATGCTCGCGCCGCCGCCGGCGACGCTCGGGTTCGCAGCGACCAGCGCCGAGCTCGCCCTGCCCGCGCAAAAAGACCTCGCATTCGCGCAAGCGGCCGCCGGCTTCAACGGCGCAAAGCTGTCGGTGCTCGGCGGAGCGCTGCTCGCCGCGACATTCGCCGATGATGGCGAGCAACCCGAAGCTCGCATCATCGAATCGATCGTCGATAGCACCGGCCCTCACGCGCAGAGCTCGGCATCGGCGCACCACTTGCTCACCGCTGACGTCGCGAAGGCGGTCGGCAAGATGATGGTCGGCACGTGCGACTTCGGCAGTGCCGCGAAATCGTTTCGCCGCGCCTCGGTCAAGGTCGCCGGCAAGACCGGGACGCTGACCACGACGCAGCCGTTCTACATGGAGAACTCGTGGTTCGTCGGCTACGCGCCGGCGGACAAGCCAGAGATCATCGTGTCGGTGGTGCTCGGCAACCCCGAGAATTGGCACCTGCGCGGCCACGAGGCGGCGAAGCGGTTGCTAGATCGTGCCGTTCGTCGTGCTGAAGATCGCGGCAAGCCGGCCGCAAGCAAGCCGCTGCCGCCTACAGACTCGCACCGCCCTTCGGCGGTGCTGCCGGCCGGGGCGAGCCCCGCGCCGTCGAATAAGTGATACATTTTTGGGGTCGTCCCGGGAGGAATCATGTCTAGGCTAACTATCGGCGTCGTGCTGGCGCTGTCGCTCGCGAGCCAGGTCGCTCTCGCAGAATCGCAAGCCGAAATTGCGGCGCGCGAGAACGATGAAGGCAAAGAGCTGATGTTCGCGGGTAAGTACCCGGACGCCAGCGCCAAGTTTCGCGACGCGGTCGCTCGCGTCCCCGAGGCGAAGTACTTCTTCAACCTGTGCACGTCGCTCTACCAAGAGGGCAAGTTCGGCGAAGCGCTGACCGCGTGTAATTCGGTCGTGCAGAACAACGCCGACGACAAGCTCAAGGACAAGAACAGCAAGCTGGTCCAAAAGATCAAAGACACCGCAGCGGCGCAGCACGTCGACTTGCAGCCCGCGGGTGGCGGCGGCGGCGATCCGAACGTCGGCACGCCCGATCCCAACACCGGCAACCCGACCACCGGCACGCCCGATCCCAACACCGGCAACCCGACCACCGGTACGCCCGATCCCAACACCGGCAACCCGACGACCGGCACGCCGGTGACGACTGGCGCGGCCCCGGCAGGCTATGGCGTGGGTCGGCCTCCGGAAGGCTCGGTCATCGCGGCTGGTCCGCCCGAGCACAACTACACTTGGACGCTCGGCTTCGACCTCCTCGGCGGCGCCGGCCAGATCGGCGCGAAGAACTTCTACGGCCAGGTCGCCGGCGGCTTCCGGGTCAAGGGCGACTACATGCTGATTCCCGCCGCGAAGCTCGGCGGCGAGATCTATCTGCAGTACCAGCACCTCGGCGCGAGCGACATGCAGATCCAGCGGCAAGGCGGCGCGTACGACCTCGACGTGATCGACGTCGGTGTCGCGGCCTACAAGCACCTCTGCCTGCGCGGCGTGGACAGGCTGTGTCTGACCCCGCTGGTCGGCGCGCAGTTGGCGCTGCTCAGCCCGGCGGACTCGACCGACTCGACCGGTAGCCAGGTGTTCAACTACGCCGCGGTCGGCGGCCGCGCTCAAATCACCGCGGACATCGCGTTCGGCCGGCACTACGAGCACGTGTTCTCCGCCGGCATTGGCATCAACGTCTACTCGGCCTCGTTATCGAGCCCGAGCGACGCCAGCGCGATGTCGGTCGGCCTCGACTCGCCCGGCGCGATCGCGTTCCTGTCGCTCGGCTACACGTATCGGTTCAATACGCCGCTCGGCCGGGCCCCGTTCATCATTCTCGAATAGCCGCGCCGCGCAAAGATCTCGCCCGCGGACTCGGGTATCGTCGTTACGCCATGCAGCAAGTGCAGCGCGTACGGGAGTACACGATATGGCCGAGAAACTGACCGCCAAGCTGAACCTGCCCAACGGCAAAGAGGTCCTGCTACCGGTGATCGTGGGCAGCGAGGACGAGCACGCGGTGGACATCCGCTCGCTCCGTACCGACAGCGGCTACATCACGCTCGACAGCGGGTACATGAATACGGGCTCGACGACGAGCGCGATCACATATCTCGATGGCGAGCAGGGCATCCTGCGCTATCGCGGCTACCCGATCGAAGAGCTCGCGGAGCAAAGCGACTTCGTCGAGACCAGCTATCTCCTGATCAACGGCAAGCTGCCGACCAAGCAGGAGCGGCAGGTGTTCTCGACCGCGCTGACCCGGCACAGCCTCATCCACGAGGACATGGTGAACTTCTTCACCGGCTATCCGCCGACCAGCCATCCGATGGCGGTGTTGTCGGCGATGGTGACGTCGCTGTCGGCGTACTACCCGGATAGCCTCGATCGCAACTCGCCCGCGGATCTCCACATCACCCGGCTGCTCTCGAAGGTGCGGACGATCGCGGCGTTCTCGTACAAGAAGAGCATCGGCCAACCGCTGATGTATCCGAAGAACTCGCTGAAGTACTGCGCGAACTTCATGCACATGATGTTCGCGGTGCCGAGCGAGGAGTACGTGATCTCGCCGGTGATCGAGAAGGCGCTCAACCAGCTGCTGATCCTCCACGCCGACCACGAGCAGAACTGCTCGACGTCGACCGTGCGAATGGTCGGCAGCTCCGGGGCGAACCTGTACGCCGCGATCGCGGGCGGCATTCTGGCGCTGTGGGGCCCGCTGCACGGCGGCGCGAATCAGGCCGTCATCGAGATGCTCGAAGAGATCAAGAACAACGGCGGCGATGGCAAGCAGTTCATCGATGACGTCAAGAACAAGCGCGACAACCGCCGCCTGATGGGTTTCGGTCACCGCGTCTACAAGAACTTC
>CAZDGY010000799.1:0-3522 GCA_964504685.1 uncultured Kofleriaceae bacterium
AACACCTGAATCGGCCAGCGCGCCGTATCGAACACCGCCTCGAGCAGATACGTGAGGTTGTCGAGCCGCACGACCCAGAACGACGCAGCGGCACACATCACGAACAACCCGTACATCGCGGCGACCCCGGCGAAGAACATCACGATGCCGAGCGCGACGTCGGCGGGTGCCGGTGCGTAGCCGCGGCGGATGAACGCGTAGACGACGATCGCGAGCGCGGCGAGCAGATCGAGCACCTTCCACGGCTCCTGGCGCGATGACGACATCATCGCCTGCGCATCGATCGGCTTGAGCAGCACGTAGTCGAACGAGCCGCTGCGGATCCGCTCGACGAGATCGACGAGCGACGGGCTGATGATGCCTTCGAGCACGGCGTGAACGGCGGTGAAGTACGCGATGATGATCAGGGTCGACGGAATGTCCCAGCCGGCGACCGTGTCGCGCGAGCTGAACACGACGAACAGCGGCAGCATCGTCTGGAACATCCACGCGAGCGTCATGAAGCCTTCGAGCAAGAAGTTCGCTCGATACGCCATGGCCGAAGCCGCGCTGATCCGCAGCTGGATCGCGACGACTCGCCAATAGCGCCGGATCATCCGCCCACCGCCTCGAAGTGGCGAACGCCGGCGCGCCACACCGACAGCGCGGTCATCCCGATCACCGCGGTCCACGCGAGCTGGCCGCCGACGATCTCGAGGATCTGATCGTTCGTCAGTCGGTCGGTGATCAGCTCGACCGGCGCGCTCAGCATGAAGCGAAACGGCAGCCACGAGATGATCTTCGCGAACCGCCCCATCATGTCGATCTTGATCAGGTAGCCGGACAACACCGTGTACAGCCCGAAGTAGAGGTTCGCGACCGCCATCGACTGCGTGATCCAGAACGACAGCGAGCCGATCGCGAATAGGATCGCGAACGTCAGCATCCACGCGATCGCGATCGACGGCACGAGCAGCGCGAGCTGTAGCGGGTTCGCGAGTCCGGGCGCGCCGGTCGTGACGAGCAAGATGATCGCGATCGGCAACGCGATCACCGAGCGGAACGGGATCGCCGCGGCGTGACTCGACGCGAACGCGATGAACGGATGGATCGGCCGCAAGAGGCGCATCGCGAGCGAGCCGTTGCGGATCTCTTCGCCCATTTGCCACGCGACCCAGTTGCCGGTCAGCTGGCGAACGATCAGCACCGAGAGGTAGTAGGTGACAAAGCCGGCCTCGGTGTAGCCCTTGAACGGCCTCTCGCGCGCGATGCTCGACATCAGCGCGAGCATCACGAGCGGCATCGTCGACGTCAGCATCCACACGAGGAACTCGGCGCGATATGCAACCGTCTCGGCGACGCCAACTCGCAACAGCGTCGGCAACGCACGCAGCGCTCGCGATGTGGCCGACCTCACGCGACGTGCTCGCGGGACTCGCGCGACTTGCCGAACATGACGCGTAGGATCTCTTCGAGCGGCGGATCTTCGATCGCGAGATCGCCGACCTTGAGCGTGCCGAGCAGGTGACCGATCACGCTTGGTAGCTCGCGTTCGGCGACGCGAATCGTGATGCGCTGGCCGTCACGCACGAGCAAGGTGCCGAGCTTCGCGAGCTCGTCATCTGCGATCGTGGTGATTTGCGTGAACGTGACACGCTTGTCCGGATCCATCGCCTTGATCAGCTGGCGCAAGTCGCCGTCGTGGATCAGCTTGCCCGCATCGATCACGATGATCCGCGGACACAGCGCGACGACATCATCCATGTAGTGCGAGGTCAACAGCACGGTCGCTTCGCGCCTCTGATTGTAGTTGCGAATGAAGTCGCGAATCGCGACCTGCATCGCGACGTCGAGACCGATCGTGGGCTCGTCGAGGAACAGCGTCGCGGGGCGATGGAGCAGGGCGGCGGCGAGCTCGCACTTCATCCGTTCGCCGAGCGATAGCTGGCGGGTCGGTTTGTCGACGAGGTCGCCGAGCTCGAGCAGCTCGGTCAGTTCTTTGAGCGTCGCGTCGAACTCGGTGCGGTCGACGTCGAACACCGCGCGGTTCATCGCGTAGGTCTCGGACGGCGGCAGATCCCAGATCAGCTGCGACTTCTGGCCCATCACCAGCGTGATCTTGCGCAGCAGCTCGGGCTGACGGCGAAACGGAACGAAGCCCTCGACCTCGACGTCGCCGCCGGTCGGATGCAAGAGACCCGCGAGCACCTTGAGCGTCGTCGTCTTGCCGGCGCCATTGGGCCCGAGGAAGCCAACCCGCTCGCCGCGCTCGATCGAAAAGCTCACCCCGTCGACCGCTTTGACGACGTCGTACGTGCGGTGGAACAGCGATTTGACCGCGGAGACAAACCCTGGCGGCCGGCGATGCACCTTGAAGTGCTTCACGAGCTCGCGTGCCTGGATCACCGCCGTTCGCCTTTCTTGGTAGAGGCGCGCGCGATCTCGCCGATGCTCTTGAGCGGCAGGTTGTCGATCGCTTGGCCTTCGAGCACGGACTCGAGCAGATGCGCGCCGACCTGTGCGAGCTGGACGAGCCCGGCGATTCGCTTCGCGATCAGCTCGCGCCGCGGGCCCTCGGCTGGCTTGAGCGCTTCGTCGGCGTGCTCGAACGCGCTGCGCGCGGTGCGAATCCAGCGCAGCTCGCGCTCGCGGAACACGCGCGACACCATCTTCCAGATGTCGGTCTCGGCTTCGTAATGCTCGCGCCGTTCGCCGACGACCCACGCTTTCTTGATCGCGGTCCACTGCGACAGCTCGGCGAGAAGCATCGAGACCGCGCCGGTCGATAGCCCGAGGCGTTCGCCGAGCTCGGCGGCAGTCAGCGGATGGTCCTCGAGGTACAACACCGCCCACATCCGACCCATGTTGCGCTTGAACCCCCAGGACTCGATCAGCTCGCCGACGGCATCGGCGACCTCCAGCACGGCTGGATCGACTCGTTCAGGTTTTGTCATCGGGGTCATCGGGCTTGACCACCGCCTGCTCGCGAGTGGCGACTCGGACGATCGCGCCTCCCTCGAGTGGCAGCTTGCCGACGATCGAGCTCTCCTGGCGACGACGATTGATGATCTCGACGATCTCGCGCTGCGATAGACCGCCGGACGGCCGAATCGTCACGCTCGCCTCGCGCCCGCTCTTGAGCTCGCGCGCGGTCACGCCGAGGATCGACTCGACATCGACCGTCATCACGAGCTCGACCCGCACCGAGCCGGCGGGGCCGGGCGGCAGATCGTCGAGCACGACTTGGCCGAGCTTGCGGTTCTTCGTGACGTCGGTCGATTCACCTTGGTAGAGCTCGATCGAAACGAACTTCTGATTCTCCGTGGTCGAAGCGAACAGTCGGCGCGCTCGCACCGGCAGCATCGAATTGCGCGGCAGCATCACGGCGAAGCCCGAATCGCCGACCTTGATGCCGATGTCGTGTGGCGTGACGTCGAGCAGCGCGGCGTCGTCCGAGTCGCCAGCGAGGATGCCCGCGTAGGCCGCGGCGCCGAGCGCGACGACCTCGTCGGGGTTCGCGCCCTTGCTCGGCTTCTTGCCGAA
>CAZDGY010000800.1:0-3520 GCA_964504685.1 uncultured Kofleriaceae bacterium
CAGATCCTGGAGCCGACCCTTCAACGCCATCAGCTGATGCGAAAGCGGCTGGACGTCACCGCCCGCCGCGACCTGCGCGATGAACTGTCGCGCCGCGCCATCGGCTTCGGCGCGCGCTTGCTCGTGTCGCCCTTGGATCTGCGCCAAGAACGCGTCCCATCGGGCGATCGCGCTCATGTCAGAACGAGATGTCGACGTCGACGCCGGGGTTCTTCGCTTTGAACTCGGCGTCGAGCTTCTCGTGGATCGCCTGGTACTTCGCCCAATTGCGACCGGCGTCGCGGTTGAACAGGTAGCCGTAGTACGCGCCGAGGTCGGTCCAGTCGACGACGGTGAGCCCGCTGTCCTTGAGCGACTGGATCGGATCCTTGCCTTGCTTCGCGGCGTACGCCTGCTCGAGCATCAGCCGGTAGTAGTTCTCGTACGGCATCGGCGACTCGATCTGGAGATCGCGATTCGCGGCGCGCGCGGCGGCAGCCTCACGCGCGAGGTTGCCGTACTTGCCCTGCGACGCGGCCTGGAACGCGTTGCCATAGGCCGTGGTGATCGCGAACGTGGTGTCGCGCGCCATCGCGGCGTTCCACTCCGCCGACACGCGCTGCCAGCGCGCCATGTCGATGCCGGCGCCTTTGATCAGATCTTCGGCGTTGCCGCCGCCGATAATCGCGGCGTTGAGCGCGGCCCACGCTTCGAGCGTGACGCCTTCGACCGGCTTGAACGCGCCGCCGGCGGCTGCCTTCTGGGTCTGCGCCTGCATGTGCGCCTGCATCTGGCCTTGGCGCCAGTTCATCTCGCGCTGGCTCACTTCGTTGAAGTCGCCGTACTTGTGCGCGAGCACGTGATAGACCGCGGCCTTGACGTCCTGCCAGTGGCTGCGGTTGCGGATGCCGTAGCGCTGCATGATTTCGGCGCGCGACTCATCGGTGCCGCCGAACTGACCCTCGGACTCCATGTGGAGCACGGCGTTGTAGAAGGCCTCTTCGTCGTTGTCGGGATCGAAGCCGGCGATGTCGAGCTGCGGCTCGGGCTCTGGCTCGGCGTGCGCGTGCTGTTGCGCCTGCTGCGGTGCATGCTGGTGTTGCTCCGGCTGCGCTTGCTGCTGCGGCGCTGCCTGCGTCGCGCTCTGCACCGCGTTCTTGATGCCCTTCAACTTGTCGAACAGACCCATGGCGTGCTCCCTCTTGAAGTGAATTTCCCCGACCGCGTTTGTAACACGCACGCATCGCGCGCTCGTCGCAGCGGAGGCTGCGTTCGCCGCTCCGGAGTGACGGTTTCGTGGCGCGGTCGGCGACTCGCGTGGCGCGCCGGGCGACGTTCGCGATTCAGGTCGCAGCTGCGCGCGCTGCATCGAGCGTGTCGACCGTCTCGATCTTCGAGGGATCGACGTGCGCGACGATCGCGTCGTAGAGCGCGTGCTTGTCCGCGAGGTCGTACGGCGCGGGCGCGCCCAGGCCGGGCACGATCAGGCTGCACTCGGGGGCACCGCCGTCGACGAAGCACGTGTGAGTGGTCGGCGAGGCGACGACGCGGACGACATCTGGCCACGCGACGCGAAACTTCGATCCTCTCGCCGATCGCACTTCGAGCGCGCTGTCGTCGATCACGACTTCGAGCCGCCACATCGGCGACATCAGATACGCGGCGCCGAGGCCGACGCCGATCACGCCGCTCGCGATCGGAATCATCGCCGCGAGCGCGATCGCGCTGGCGACCGACAGTGCACCGCCGACGCCGACCGCAGCCCAGGCCAGCGCCCGATAGCGCGGCCGAAACGCGAAGCTGCGTGGCTCGGTCACGACGAGCCGCGCGCGACGAGAGCCGCGATCGCGGAACGCGTGTCGAGCGGAATCGCCTCGAACAGCACGCCGAAGCCTTTGGGCAACGGGCCGGACGCGCCGGGAACTTCGCAGTCCTCGGTGCGCTGCCACAGCACCCAGCCGACCGCGTCGATCGCACCGATGCCTTTGATGTCGAGCTTGAGCGCGACGCGCGCGAGCAGCGGCAGCGGTGGGCACGAGATGAACGCGCCGTTGGTCGACAGATCGCGGACGACCGCGGGGAACCGCTTGCCGATCGAGGTCTTGTCGGCATCGACTCGACGGAACACCGCCGCGAGGTTCGGATGGAGCTCCATCGAGGGTTGGCCGATCGATTCGACGACCGCGGGCGCGTTGACCACGAGCCGCGGGGCGCGTCGATGATCGGAGGTTGCGCTCATCGCTATTACCTTACCCGCGTTCCGGGCGAGACGTCGCGATCGATCGCCGAAAGTCCGACGATCGCGTCGTCGCCGGCGGCGAGGATCATGCCTTCCGACGGGATCCCCGCGAGCTTCTTCGCCGGCAGATTCGCGAGCACGATGACTTGCTTGCCGACGAGCTCCGCCGGCGCGTAGCGCTCCGCGATGCCTGCGACGATCGAGCGCGGCTTGGCTTCTCCGAGGTCGACGGTGAGGTGCAGCAACTTGTCTTTCTTTGGAACCGCGGTCGCGGTCAGAACCTTCCCGACGCGCAGGTCGAGCTTCGAGAAGTCTTCAAACGTCACGGCAGCCGTGGTCGGACTCGGGCTCGGACTCGGACTCGGGCTCGCTGGCTCAGCATTCTGTAGCGACGGCGGAACCACCGTCGCGAAGATCTTCGCCTGCATCTTGTCGTCGAGTCGCGGGAACAGCGGCTGCACCCCTTGTGCGAGCTTGCTCGCGACGAGCGGCCGCTCCATCGCGTCGATCGCTGGCCAGCCACCGCGTTCCTTGTCGTCGCGTCCGGCCCAGACGCGCAGCGCATGGCCCGCGGTCGGCAGCACCGGCGTGACCAAGCCGCCGATCACGTCGATCGCCGTCGCCAGGCCGTGCAACACGTGCGCGAGGTCGCGCTGCTTGTTCGGATCCTTCGCGAGGCTCCACGGCTGGGTCGCGTCGACATAGCGATTGCCCTCGCGCACGAGCTTCCAGGTCGCTTCGAGCGCGCGCGACGGCGCCATCGCCTCGTACGCCGCGGTCGTCGCCTCGATCGCTTCGGCGGCAATGGCGCGAAGCTGCGCGTGCACACCTTCACCCGCGAGCTGCGGATCGCGAGCAGGTGCGACCTGACCCGCGAACTTCGTGATCAACGCGAGGCTGCGATTCGCGAGGTTGCCGAGGTCGTTCGCGAGCTCGGCGTTGAACCGCGCGAACAGCGACTCGAACGTGAAGTCGCCGTCGTTGCCGAACGGCACCTCGCGCAGCAGGTAGTAGCGCATCGCGTCGATGCCGATCGGGCGACCGAGCGGCCCTACAGCGAGCGCATCCGCGAGCACGAGCGGATCGATCCGGGTCGCCGGCATCGACTTCGAGATCTTCTCGCCGCGCACCGTCCACCAGCCGTGCGCCATGATCCCTTTCGGCAGCGGCAGCTTCGCGGCGAGTAAGAACGCCGGCCAGTACACGGCGTGAAATCGCAGGATGTCTTTGCCGATGACATGCAGCGCACGCGGCCAGTAGCGCGCGACGTCCGGGCCGCCGATCGAACCATCGGGCGGGCAC
>CAZDGY010000801.1:0-3519 GCA_964504685.1 uncultured Kofleriaceae bacterium
CGAACGGGTCGTCGAAGTGGTGCGAGCCGCCCACCGCGGGCAACCGCTCGACCATCCCGAGGAACACGTCGGTCACGTGCTCGTCGTCGGGCTGCGCCTCGATCACCAGCAGCTCGGAGTCCGGGCGCACGATCCAACCGGTGTGCGCGTCGGCGACCGCGGCGCTGCGACCGAGCGCCGGTAGCACGCCGGTAGGCCACGCAAAAGGCGTGACGTCTGCGGCATCGCCGAGCATGACGACGTGGTGCTTGCCGACCGACTCGCCGAGCGGAATTTCGTCGGCGTTCGCGTGCTCGGCTGCGACCGGCCAGCTGCCGGCGACCTGGCTACGCGCCGCGGCGATCGCGGTTCCCATGTGCTCGCCCGAGGCCGCGACGAGCAACGCCGGACCGTCGGGGCGCGCGAGCGCGACGCGGTACCAGCTCGCGGCGCTCATCCGCCGACCACCGAGCCCGCGAACTGGAGCACGACGATGTTGACCTTGCCCGCGATCAGCCCGCCGATCGCGGTCGCGGTCTGCGGCACGCCGATCGTCGACGTCACCGAGAACGTCGTGCCGTACGGCGCGTCGGTCGAAATGAACAGGCCGTTGTTCGAGGTCTTGCCGTTGCTCGTGAACCCGGTGCGGTCGGTCGAGATGTCGTGAGTCGTCGCTCCCATGTCGGCCATGACCTGGAAGCCCGAGAGCGGGTTGCCGACGTTATCGAGCACGATGCCGACGACGAACCCGGCGTCGGGAAAGTCCGACAGGCCGGTCGCGACCAGCAGCTGATCGAGCGTGCCGCGCGCCAGTCGCTCGCCGACGATATCGATCGACGTCTCACTCGGGGATGCGGCGCGGCAGCTGACCGCCGCGGTGGTCTGCGCGCCATCTTCGAGCACCTCGATGCACGCGGTGTGCTGGAACATGATGCCGACGTCGGCGGACCAGGTCGGCACCATCGGATCCGACCCGTGATCGAGCACGGCTTGATTCCCCGGATCGAGCGTGAACTCGGTCGCGGTGCCGACCAGCATCGGCTGCGGTTCGCCGACCGACACGTTCAGCAGATTCGCGACCGACTCGACGACCGGTAGGCCGCTGTCGAAGTCGTAGACCGTCGATGTCACCGCCACGTTCGCGCTGCCGCACGATTGGAGCTGCGCCAAGTTCGTACAGCCGAGGTCGACGACAGTTTCGGTGTCGCCCGGGTGATAGAACGCGACGCCACCGATCGCGGGCTCCAGGCACTGCGTCGGATCTGGATCGCTGCACGTGTTGATCGCTTCGATCGGCAGGCCGTCGGCGCCGAACGCGCTGCGCGACGGGCAGATCAACAAGTTGGTGTTCGGGTCGGTCTCGATCTCGGAAGCGGGATAGACCGCCATCTCGACCTCGAGTGTCTGGAGCGGAACCTTCTGCATCGGCTCGGGCAGGTCGATCTCGGCGATCGAGCACAGGTCTTGGCGACCGGTGAGCGCCTTACAGACCGCGACGTAGGGCGCGGTCGGCGACTCGGGATCGAAGATCCGGATGCTGACGACCGCTGCGCACGGGATCTTGACGTCCGAGCACGTCATCGCGGGCGCACCGGTGCTCGCGAAGCACACCTGCGAATCGCCCGGGGTGAGCGCGAACTTCAGTGTCATCGGCGGATCGCTGCAGGCGACGAGCGCGATCGCAGCGGTGAACGCCGCCGATCTCATCGCCGGGTCTCCATCCCCGGTGTCGTGCTGCCGACCATATTCGGGGTCTGGACATACCTCTGCTCGGTCGCGACCAGCACGATCGAAACGGCCACCGCGATGATGCCCGCGGCGATCGAGCCTTGGACCCAGGTCTTGCGGTACCAGGCCGGCTCGACGACGGGCTTTTTCGGGATTTGGATCGGCGGTTGCGGGACGTCCTCGGGCTTTTCTGGCGGTCTGAGCCCGTTCAGCAGGTCGGCTGGCTTGTCTCGCCCCGTCAGCACGCTCGGACCGGAGAGCCCAGGAGCCTGATCGCGCCACGTCCTCTCGACGAGCTTGTCGCCCAACGCGGAGAACATCACGATGTCACCGACGTTGAGCAACGCGGCGAGCTGTTGCAGCGCTCCAGACTCGGTCGCTGCATCAGACGCGTGAGCGAGCGTAAGGCGCAGGCGCCTGATCGTGAGGACCTCGTCGGCCGGCGCGTTGTCGATCGTGACTTGCGCGGGCTTGGTCGCGGCGACATCGACCGTAGCGCCGCGCGTCTCGCGCTCGCTGCCGGTGAGCTGGACGACGTGGCGGCCGGTCGTAACTTGGAACGTGCCCGGCGCATCGCCGACCGCGACGCCATCGATCCAAGCGCGGCCGGTGCCTACGATCTCGAGCGCCTGCTTCGTGGTCGCAGCGGTGCTGGCCTTGACGTACGCGCGGATCACGTCGGGCGTGTAGCGCCCCGAATCCGGCTGACGGCCCGGATCGAGCCGCCCCGCGAGCGCGAACTCCGGAGCGGCGTCCTGGCGGGCGCCGAGCGCGGCGAGCCCGCGCGCGAACGCGAGATCCGCGTACGGTTTGGCCGCGGCGCTCGGGGTCACGAGCAGGAGCTCGACCTCGCCGAGCTTCCCAGTGGCGTCGGCGTCAGGGAAGTTGATGTCCTCGATCGCCTGAGTAGCGGTCTTCAAGCGGTCCGCGGCAGCGGCGAGGTGGGGGCCATCTTCGTCGAGCAAGGGGCCGACGAGCGCGGCTTGCACGGTCGGGTTTCCGGCCGTGGTCAGGACTTTCTCGTCCAACAACTGCTGCGAGACCAAGCTCGATTTGCCGAGGTCGTGGCCACCCGTCAAGTCGATCACCGCGACCGGTCGCCGATCGGCATACGCCACCCCCGCGATCGCTGCGATGCAGACGATCGGCCCAAGCCCCGGCAAGCGGCGCGGCATTCCCTTACTATATGGCACCTTGGCGGGGAGGGCCCACGGGGTGTGGCACAGGCCACGTCATGGAAGATTCCGTCCAAAAATCCCTGGAGCGCTACGACATCCTCGATCGCATCGCGATCGGCGGCATGGCCGAGGTGTTTTTGGCCAAGGCCTACGGGTCGCACGGCTTCGAAAAGACCATCGCGATCAAGCGGATCCTGCCGGAGCTCGCCCGCGACCCCGAGTTCGAGGCGCGGTTCATCGCGGAGGCCAAGGTCGCGGTCAAGCTGTCCCACGCGAACGTCGTCCAGGTCTTGGATTTCGGTCGCATCGGCGAGTCGCTGTTCATCGCGATGGAGTTCGTCGACGGCCTCGACCTCGCGCTGATGCTGCGCAAGTACAAGGACGAGAACCTCCTCATCCCGCTGCCCGCGGCGTTTCACATCGCGATCGAGATCATGCGCGCGCTCGACTTCGCGCACTCGCACGGCGTCGTGCACCGCGACGTGTCGCCATCGAACATCCTGTTGTCGCGCGCCGGCGAAGTGAAGATCGCCGACTTCGGCATCGCGCTCGCGGCGCAACCGCACAAAGGCGCGACGCCCGGCGTGCGCAAGGTGATGGGCAAGTGGCGCTACATGTCGCCCGAGCAAGCGAG
>CAZDGY010000802.1:0-3505 GCA_964504685.1 uncultured Kofleriaceae bacterium
GTTCTTGCTCTCGGTCAGCGCGAACCGCTCGTCGAGCGCGCGACACGTCGCCTCGGTCGCCGGTCGCGGCACGTTCTCGATGAACAGCGACCACTCGGTCGCGTTCCACTTCGCCGCCACCTCGGTCGCGGGCAGCTCACCGCGCAGCGCCTCGATCGCAGCGAGTCGAGCAGACTTCGGCACCACCGCACTCGCGGGCAAGCCTTCGCCGTTGAGCCACTCGTTCGCGTTTGCTTTCGCGAGCGCGCCCGGCAGCGCGGCCTCGATGTGCGCTTCGAAGTCTTCGGTCGTGATCGCGCCGAACCGGAACGCGGCGAGATAGCTGCGCAACCAGCGGCTGAACGCTTCGCGGCCGACGACCGCTTCGATCACGCACAAGAACATGTAGCCCTTCTCGTACGGGATCAGCGAGTAGCACTCGTCGGGATCGACGCCTTCGAGGTGCGTACGCAACCGCGTCATCCCCGGCTGATCCTTGAACCGCTCGATCGATTCGTCGAGCTCGCGCCGGCCGAGCGCGGCCGAGAGCGCCGCCATGTCGGGGCCTTCGAGTGCTTCGGTGATCCTGCGCTCTGCGTACATCGTGAAGCCTTCGTTGAGCCAGAAGTGCTCCGCGTTTGCGTTCGTGACGAGGTTGCCGGTCCACGAGTGCGCGAGCTCGTGTGCGATCACCGAGACCAACGAACGATCGCCGGCGACCACGGTCGGCGTGATGAACGTCAGCCGTGGATTCTCCATCCCACCGTACGGAAACGACGGCGGCATCGTCAAGATGTCGAATCGCTCCCAATCGTACGGGCCGAACAACGCCTCGGCGGCGTCGATCATCGCCTCGGCATCGGCAAATTCGTACGCCGCAGCATCGACGACCGAGGGCTCGGACCACACGCGACAGCGCGGCGACAGATCGCGCGACTCGAGATCGCCGATCGCAAACGCGAACAGATACGGCGGAATCGGTTGCGGCATCTCGAACCGATGGGTTGCGGTCGCGCCTTGATCGCGCCGGCCGCGGTCGGCCGCTGCCATCACGCAGCGCAGCTCGACTGGAAACACGAGCTCGGCGGTGTAGCGCACGCGCAGCCGCGGCGTGTCTTGCAAGGGGATCACCGACCGCGCGTGGATCGCCTGACACTGCGAGAACAAGTACGGCTGCACGGCGCCGCGGGTCTGAGCTGGCGACAACCACTGCAGCGCGGACGCCTCGGGTGACGTGCGATAGCCGATCTTGACCGACGGCGTCGGCGCGCCGAGCTCGATCTCGAGTCGCGATCCGAGATGCGGCTCGGCGGGATGAAGCGTGAACTGCAGCGGACGTCCCGACGCGTCCGCGACGTAGTTGATCGCGAGGTCGCGCGTATCGAGATCGAGGCGCCCGCTGCCCGGTGCGCGGAATGTCAGTACGACCTCCGCCGCGATCGAGCGCGTCGCGAAGTCGACCTGCGCGTGCAGCATGAACGAATCGGTCTGCGGCTGGGTGTCGTCGGCGTACGAGTGCGGGTCGCGGCGCGTCATGGCGGCGATGGTGGCACGGAAGCCGGCGAAAACGCGCGCGCGGCGTCTAGAACGCGCGGCAGAACATGTGGCGCTCGTCGTCGTACCACGCGCGCTCGGCGCGGCGCTCGCCACCGGTGCACGTCGACGTCGGGCCGTGACCGCGACAGCACACCGCGCCCTCGAAGATCTTGTCGAGCTCCGGCCCGGTCGGCATCGCGAATAACCGGCGCGCGATCGAGTCGAGCAAGTCCTTGCCGGTCGCGTCGGGAAACCGCACGCCCCACAGCTCGAGCGCGGCTCGAGCGCCGCGGTGTTCGGTCGCGATCCGCAGGCTGCGCAGCAGCTCCTTGAGATCGGTGCCGTGATCGAGCGCGTACAGCACCATCGCGAGGCTCTGCGCGTACACCGCGTCTTGACCGGCACCGACGTCTTCGACCGAGCCGGTCTGCAGCGACGCGAGCGCGACCGCCTGGTTGCGATGCAACATGTCGAGCCATGCGTCGCGCGGACCGGCCTTCGCGAAGTATTGCGCGAGGCCTTCATTGAGCCACACCGGCGTGCAGCCGATCGCGGCGTGGAGCTGCGCATGCATCGCTTCGTGGCGAAGTGCGTCGATCGAGACTCCGAACTTGTCGTACGGGTCGGCAAAGATCTCGATCGCGCCATCGTACTGGCCGCCGGCCCAAGCCGGTGCGCTGGTACGCGCGATGAAGTCGCTATGCGACGCGTAGATCACGACGTCGACGCTCGAGCGCGGCGTCGTGCCCGTCAGGAGCGCGGCCTCCGCAAGCACTCCCCTCGTCACGTACGCGAGCGCGGTTGGCTCGAGCGTCAGCGCCGGATCCCATGCGACCGTGACGCCGTCGGCGCTGACCGTCGGGAACTCACTCGGCAGCTCGCCCGAGCTGATCGGATCGCACGTGTCGATCGACTCTCGCGGGACGGATGCAGCCGAGCGCACGTGCTCCGGCATCGTCGGAACGGTACGCGACGAAGGCGATGCCGCTGGTGGTGGCACCGGTCGAGCAGCGCCCGCGACCGCCGATGCGTTTGCAGTGTGCTTCGCCGTTGGCTCGACCGCGGAGGCGGGTGCATCGAGCGAACGCGCGAGCCACGCGACGAACCCGACGACCGCGACCGATGCGAGGACGAGCGCTCGGTGGCGGGGCCGCACCCTTGAAAGATAGCAGCGGCGGCTCGCGATGCACCGACGACTACAACGAGCAGTAAGACGGGAACGACGGCGGCAGACCCGCCGCGTACGGCGATGGCCAGGCGCCGAAGCCGTTCGCGTCGAAGAACAGCGCGACGCTCGGCGCGGCGTCGAGCGGGATCGTGTGGCCGCCGCCGTGATCGCAGATCGCTGCGAAGTGCCCGGCGCTAGTCAGCGTCGATTGATAGAGCTGGCTCGCGGCCTGGAAGTCGACGCCAAATACGTCGTCGGTCGCGCCTCCGTCGAAGATCAGCGCGGCAAACTTGTTCGCCGGGTCCTCGACTGCCGGCGTGAACCCAGGCGGAATGCCGCCGGAGTAGGTCGCGACGCTTGCGATGTACGACGATCGCAAGAAGCTGACCGCGGTCGTCTGCAGCGCCCCCGCGCTCATCCCCATGCTGTGGACGTGGCTCGGATCGATCATGCCGGCCTTGTTGAGGCAGGCGACGACCTCGTCGGCGACCAAGAAGTCATCGACCTTCGGACTCATGTTGACGATGAACCACTCGAACTCGCCGGCGGTCGGATCGGCGTACGGTGCCGCGACGATGTTGCCGGCGCCGGTGATCGTCTCGAGCGTACTGCCGAGCGAGTACTCCGCTTCGAGCGGCGAGCTGCCGGTCGCGAACCAGTAGAGGATCAGCTCGCCGTGACTCGCGGTGTTCGCGGGCAGCCACAGCTTCACCTTGCGCGGCGGGATGCCAGCGGGGGCGAACGTGACGTCGCCGCTGACGATCGCGGGGCAAGTGCCGGTCGGCTCTGGCATCACCGCGACGGTGTTAGACCCGGGCGCGT
>CAZDGY010000803.1:0-3493 GCA_964504685.1 uncultured Kofleriaceae bacterium
TGTTCCCGCAGGGCACCCGGTTCTGGAAGGAGTTCTCGGTCGGCGGCGCGAAGATCGAGACCCGCTACATCGAGAAGACCGGCCCGGGCAACACCGCCGCAGATTGGTTCTACATGCCCTATCAGTGGAACGCCGCTGAAGACGACACGATCGAAGTTCCGTTCGGCGTGATGAATGCGAACGGCACGAGCCACGACATTCCGTCGAAGTTTCAGTGCAAGGGGTGCCATGAAAACCTCCAGCCGACCCGGCTGCTCGGGTTCGGCGCGATCCAACTCGATGGCGCGACCCCGGTGTCGCTGCAAGATTTGATCGATCAGAATCTGCTGTCCGCGCCACCGACCGGCGCCGCGCCGTATTTCCCGGTCCCGGGCAACGCGACGGTCAAGGCCGCGCTCGGTTACCTGCACGCGAACTGCGGCCACTGCCACAATCCGACGTCGCAGGTCTACATCAGCGTCGGCGTCATGATGCAGTTGCGGCTGACCGTGGACGCGCTCGCCGCGCCGACCGACACTCCGCCGTATCAAACCGCGGTCGGTGCGACGGCGACGCAACCGATCGATGGGCTGACCGAGATCATCACCCCCGACGATACGGCGACGTCCATCATGATCGATCGGTTCGAGACCACGAGTATCGCGAACCATATGCCGGCGCTCGGCAGCAAGATGATGGATCCGACCGGCGATGCGACGCTGCGAGCGTGGATCGACTCGCTGTAGCTGTGATCGCCAGCGGCGTTATTGTTGTCGACAAACCGACCGGAATGTCGTCGGCGCAAGCCGTCGAGAGCGTCAAGCGCGCGCTCGGCGCGAAGCGGGCAGGGCACGCGGGCACGCTCGATCCGATCGCGACCGGCGTGTTGCCGATCTGCATCAACGAGGCGACGAAGATCGCCGGCTTCATGCTCGCCGAAGACAAGGCGTACGAGGCCGAGATGGTGCTCGGGGTCGAGACCGACACCCTCGATCGCACGGGCAACACGACCGCGACCCACCCGGTCGCTGTCACGCGCGAGCAGATCGTCGCGGCGCTCGCGGCTCGCACCGGCGAATACGATCAAGTGCCGCCGATGTTCTCGGCGATCAAGCGCGATGGCGTCCGGCTGTACGCGCGTGCGCGCGCCGGCGAGCACATCGAGCTCGAGCCTCGGCGGGTCAAGATCGCGTCGCTCGACCTGCTATCGCACGAAGGTTCGCGCGTGCGGTTCGCGGTCGCGTGCAGCAAGGGCACGTACGTTCGCAGCTTGATCGCGGATCTCGGCCGGGATCTCGGTTGCGGAGCCCATCTCGCCGAGCTTCGGCGCACGCGGTGCGGCGTGTTCGTGATCGCCGATGCAGTCCCGCTCGACCAGGTCGCGGGCTTCGATCCAGCGCGGCTAGTGCCGCTCGCCCGCGCGACCAACCTGCCATCGGTCGAGCTCGCGGCCGAGCTCATGCGTTCGGTCCGCTCGGGGGTCCAGCTGCCGATCGGAATGCTAGGCGGCCAGGCGTCGCGACTCGGGGGTGAAGCCAAGCGATTTCAGCTTGTTAACGACGTCGGAGCGCTCGTTGCGGTCGTTCACGTCGACGCCGGCCGGCTGGTCTACGACCGCGTGTTTGCGCCTTGACGCCCCGCGCGGTTTCCCCCAATGTCCGGGACTGACCACGGCACTCGTTCATGTCGGACGCGGCCGTCGGCGACTAGGAGCTACGGATGTCTGTTTCCCCGATTCGTAAAGCCGAGACGATCAACAAGTTCAAGCGCTCGGAAGGCGACACTGGTTCGCCCGAAGTCCAGGTCGCGCTGCTCACCGAGCGGATCACGCACCTAACCGAGCACCTCAAGAACAACCACAAAGATCACCACAGCCGCCGCGGCATGCTGCGGATGAACGGCCAGCGCCGCGCGCTGCTCGACTACTTGAAGCGCAAGAGCCTCGACCGCTACAAGGTCGTCATCGAGACGCTCGGTCTCCGTCGCTAAGGCGTGCGGAGCGCGATCGCCGCT
Organism: uncultured Kofleriaceae bacterium; assembly: GCA_964504685.1. Taxonomy (GTDB): domain Bacteria; phylum Myxococcota_A; class Polyangia; order Haliangiales; family Haliangiaceae; genus JABFXX01. Next base: position 1,993 of record CAZDGY010000803.1, read on the forward strand.
CCGACCCAGCAGTTGTCGTTGTGCGCGAGGGGTGACGCGCTGGGACTCTGCGTGCCCGCGGCAGCGCCAACGCCGTTGTCCTCGGCGACGCTGTAGAAGAACCCGTCGCTGTCGCGCTCGTTCCAGCCGGACGGCGGACCAGGGTTTCCGAGGCCATTGTCGTCGGCGAACACCGCGTACACCATCGCCTGATCGGTGGTCGTGATCGTCATCGCCGCAGTGCTCGAGTTTGCCTCGGCCGCGACGGTCGCTGCGCCCGAGACCGCGCTGACGCCAGAGTACTCGGCGACCATCATCCCCAAGTAGTTGTTGGCGGCTGTGGTTACGGTGATCGCGTTGACCGCGGTCGCTCCGACCGGTGCGTGCCACAGCTGGAGCGCCGGCATGCAGCCGCTAGCCGCGACCGGGGTCTCCGGCGTCCAGGTCAACCCTGCGGTGTCGGTGACCGCGAACGTCGCGTCCGGGCTCGTGTTGTAGACCGCAACGACCATCAGATCGCCCTGGGTCTCGGACACCGTCAGCGTCTCGGTGGTCGTGAAGGTCGCACCGAAGTGGAGCGTTTGCACGAGGTGGGCTTGCGGCGGACCGAGCGCGTCCGGCTTCGCGTCGATCGCCGCGTCGATGACCCTGTGAGCATCGCGGGCGGCGTCCCCGAGCGAGCCATCGTTATCGCCCCCGGCGCTGGGGAGCGTGAACGAACAGCCCGCTGCGAGCAGCAAAATCGCGCTTGCGTAACCCACGGCTACGCCGACGATAACACCCGCCCGGGTCCGCGAAGCATCACCAACCATTTCGCGACGCTAGGAAAGCTCGCGACGCAACTAGCCTGAACGCAGGCTGATTTTCGACACCGGCGCGCTGCTTGGCTTTCGGGAGTCGGTGTGCAATAAAGCCCGCCGAAACAACAAGTAAGCGTAGCGTCGCAGATCACTAGAGAAGCGTTGGTTTGATCGTTCAGTCGAGGTTCTCAGGTACGCCCCGAGAAATTGGACCGAGGGTTCAGGCCATACGGCTCGACCGACCGGCGACGTGATTTCCAAAGAGGACACGTATGCCATTCGTTCGCGAGTCCGCCATTGTCGGCGGCAAAGAGATCATCGTCGAAACCGGTAAGTGGGCCAAGCAGGCCAGTGGTTCGGTCGTCATCCGCTGCGGCGACAGCATGGTGCTCGTCACCGCTGCCGGTTCCGCGCAGCCGCGCGACATCGACTTCATGCCGCTGACCTGCGAGTACCAAGAGAAGTTCTACTCGTCGGGCAAGATTCCCGGCAGCTTCTTCCGCCGCGAAGGTCGCACGACCAACGCAGAGATTCTAATCTGTCGCTTGATGGATCGCCCGATCCGCCCGCTGTTCCCGAAGGGTTGGTTCATCGATACCCAGATCATCGCGAACGTCATCTCGTTCGACAAAGAGAACGCGACCGACGTGCTCGCGATGACCGGCGCATCGTGCGCGGTTCACATCTCCGACCTCGTGTGGGGCGGACCACTCGCCGGTATC
>CAZDGY010000804.1:0-3489 GCA_964504685.1 uncultured Kofleriaceae bacterium
GACCACCGCGGGCACTTGGAGGAGACTGGCGCCAGGAGGACACATGGCGCGCTTCGCTCTTATCCTAGTCGCCGCATGTCTACTGCCGGCGTGCAGTCGCACGGAAGCGTCCTTGGTGCGGGCGGTGGATGCGGGCTCGAACTGTCCGAACGGCGGCGTCGCGATCGAATCGGGACAGGATACCAACGGGAATGGAGAACTCGACGATAACGAGGTTCAGTCGACGCAATACGTGTGTAGCGCCGAAGGTATCGTCATCTGCAACGGCGGCGTTATCATCACCGGCACGACGACAATCGAGTCGATGGATGATTGGGCGAAGCTCGCCGACGTTAACTGCGTCGATGGTGACCTGATCATAACGAACACGGCCGGCACCGATCTCATAGCGCCCGATCTGAATATCGTAACTGGAGACCTGATCATCGCGGGCAATCCGAATCTCACGTCGCTACAAGGGATCGGTCAGGTCACCGCGGTCGGCGGCACGTACCTCGTGCAAGCCAACGACGCGTTGACCACGCTTAACGGCGTGTCCTCGCTCACAGAAGCCGCTCGCCTGTCGATCGTCGGCAACAGCAGCCTCGTCGATCTCGCCGGCCTCGAGGGTTTTGCCGATCTCCACTTCGACTTGCTCGTCGAGGACAACATCAATCTCGCGAGCCTGGACGGCCTCGAGAAGCTCGTCGACAACTCGCGCGAGCTATTGATCGTATCGAACCCGAACCTCGCATCCCTCGACGCGCTCGCGAAGCTGCGCTCCGTATTCTTCCTACAGATCAGCGGCAGTACAGCTCTGCAAAGTGCAATGCTGCCGGCGCTCACGAAGGTCGACGAGCGTGTGCTGTTCAACACGAATACGGCCCTCCAGTCGATCTCTTTGCCTGCACTCGTGACGATTGGCGATCTCACACAGATCGACGACAATGGCGCGTTAACGACGTTCGATGCGCCGGAGCTGAGGACGAGCGGCGGCATCGCGTTCGATCGCGACAACACGCTGCAGTCTGTGACCATGGCCAACTTGTTGTTCTCGACTGCTGGCATGACGTTCTCGAGCTTGCCCGAGCTCGTGACGATCGCCGTTCCGAACCTCAACGCGGTCGCGACGTCGCTGCAGTTCAGTCAAACGCCGGCGCGGACGAACTTCATCGGATTCTCCGGGCTCCAAACGATCGGCGGCGACATGATCGTCACCAGCGATACTACCGTGCAGGACTTCACCGGGCTCAGCATGTTGCGCACCATCTCCGGCAATATGACGGTCACGTCGGATGCAGCCCTTCAGAGCTTCAACGGTCTTACATCGCTCACCGATATCGGCGGTTCGCTCACCATCTCGAACGATGCGATGTTGCCCGCGTCCACAGCAATGAACTTCGCAGCCAGCGTGGCTGTTCACGGCATGGTGTCGATCCACTAAAGGTTCTACCGCCGGCCGATGCCGTAATACGTGAAGCCTGCGGCACGCGCCTCGCCCGGCGACCACACGTTGCGCCCGTCGAACAATACGGGCGTGCTCATCGTCGACCTGAGCCGCGACAGATCGGGTTGGCGGAGCTCGTGCCATTCGGTGACCAGTACGAGAGCGTCTGCGCCGAGCGCGGCCGCGTACGGATCGGGCGCGAGCTCGATCGCGTCGCCGAGCTGAGCGCGCACGTTGTCGGCGGCGGCCGGGTCATAGCCGGCGACGCGCGCGCCGGCGGCGCAAAGCTGCTCGATCAGCGCGAGCGCCGGCGATTCGCGGATGTCGTCGGTCTCCGGCTTGAACGCGAGGCCCAACACGGCGATACGTTTGCCATCGAGCTTGCCTGCGAAGTGCGCGAGGACTCGCTCCCCGAGGACGTGCTTCTGGCGCTCGTTCGCGCGCTCCACCGCATCGACGACGCCGAGCGGCACGTCGTGCTCGTGCGCGGTGTGAAGCAGTGCACGCAAATCTTTCGGAAAACAACTCCCGCCGTAGCCTGCCCCCGCGAACAAGAACTTCGAGCCGATCCGCGGATCCGAGCCGATGCCGCGGCGGATCGATTCGATGTCCGCGCCGACCGCGTCGGCGAGACAAGCGAGCTCGTTCATGAACGAGATCCGAGTCGCGAGCATCGCGTTCGCTGCGTACTTCGTGAGCTCGGCGGAGCGAATGTCCATCACTTGGATGCGATCGCCGAGCCTCATCACACCGGCGTAGGCTTCTCGCAACAACGCGATCGCGCGGGGATCCTCGGCACCGATGATCACGCGGGCCGGACGCAAGAAGTCGTTGACCGCGTCGCCCTCCTTGAGGAACTCCGGGTTCGACGCTACGGCAAATGGATGCTGTGCACGGCTTGCGGCCGCCGCGCGTACCCGGTCCGCGGTGCCGACCGGCACGGTGCTCTTCGTGACGACGACCGCGAACCCGGTGAGCGCTGCACCGATCTGTTTCGCGGCATCGAACACATGACCGAGCTCTGCCGATCCATCCGCGCGCGACGGCGTGCCGACCGCGATCACCACGAGCTGAGCGCCGGCGACCGATTCGGCGACCGCAGTCGCGAAGTGCAACCGACCCGCGCGGCTGTTGCGTTGCACGAGCTCGCCAAGCCCGGGCTCGAAGATCGGAATCTCACCGCGGCGTAGGCCGGCGATTCGATCGACGTCGATGTCTACACATGTGACGTCGTGCCCGAAGTCCGAGAACCCGGCGCCAGTCACCAGGCCGACGTATCCCGTGCCGACGACCGCGATCTTCATCGCGGAGACTGTAGCCGAATCACCCGCAAACGTTCATTCGTAGCGCTGCAGCGTTTTCGCGATCCACGGCCGGCCGGCCGAGCGGTCGGGGTGGCCGCGCAGCGTCGCGGCGGCGAGGTCGCGTTTGCCGTTTGCGGCGAGCACCGCGGCAAATTCGCATTGCTGCCAGGTCGCGAAGTACGGCACGTGGTACGCGGCGAAGAAGTCGACCGGCAGCGCGTAGACCGCCTCGTCGAACCCGCTGCGGTCGGCGTAGCCGGTACTATCGACGACGCAGCCTCCGCCGAAGAATTGCGCGCGCGCGCGGACCAGGGCGGCGAGCGAGCGCGGGGCCCCGTACGCCGGCGCGGTCGGCGTCGCGGCGGCGGCGAGCTCGTCGAGCTGCGCGGCGATCGACTCGGCATTCGCCGGATCGATCACGCCGGCGACGAACAGACATGCCCCACGTTCGCGCGCGGCGTCGTCGGCGCCGCCTGGCAGGCACGGCGCGACAGTCGCGCGCGCGAGCTCGAGGTCGCCGTCGATCCACTGCAGCATCGCGAGCGCGGCTCGGCGCAACGGTCGGCGCGTGGCCCCCGCCTTGTCGAGCGCGCGCTGATAGAGCTCCTTCGCGCGCGCGTGATCGCCGCGCAGCGCGAGCACCTTCGCGAGGCCGGCGAGCGTGTCTTCGCTTTCGCTGAGCCGCACCGCATCTTCGGCGGCAGCGACCGCTTCGTCGAGCTTGCCCGCGGCAGCGAGCGTCGTCGCGTAGACGCCGAC
>CAZDGY010000805.1:0-3484 GCA_964504685.1 uncultured Kofleriaceae bacterium
CCGGTTTATCGACGACGACGCAGGTGATCGTCGTCGAGCCGAGCCCGCCACTGCGCGAACGCATGGGCCGCGCGCTCGAGTCTGCAGGGTTCAAGGTCACCGCGGCGGCGGCTGCGACCGAGGCGCTCGAAGCCTGCCAGGTGTGGCGGCCCGACGCGATCGTATCCGCGGCGACGATGGATACGATGAGCGGCATCGATCTCGCGTACGCGATGTCGGAGCACGCGACGCTCGCCGATGTGCCGATGTTGCTGACCGGCGACGAAGGCGACTTGCATCGACTCGAAGCATTTCGCGCTGGTGTGCGCGACTACATTCCTAAGCCGTTCACCGACGAGGAGCTCGTGATTCGCGTCCATCGCGCGGCGGCGCCGATCACGCCGATCTCGAACATGGGCCTGCGCGGAAGCTTGTTCGACATCGGGCTCGGCACGCTGTTGTCGCTGTTCGAGTTCGAACGCAAGTCGGGCATCTTGTTGCTGCTGCGCAATGGTGAGATCGCGCGACTGTTCGTCGCCGACGGGCGCATTCTCAAAGTCGAAGCGAGCACCGCAGTGGGTGCGCCGCGCGATCGGCTGATGCGCTTGCTCGACTGGCACGATGGCCACTTCGAATTCTCGCCGTGTGCGATCGGCGGGCGTGACGAGGTTAACTCGACGGTAACGCAACTCCTGCTCGAGCACGCGCGGGTCTCCGACGAGATCAGCGATCGTACTAGACCGGTTCGTCGATAATTCGCGTCGCGCCCCCTGTCGCAGCGCTGTCGCATCTACCGACGACGCGATGATGGTGCAACGATTGCTCTCTGATGCTGTCCACCGCGGTATTGACCCGCGGATCGATCGGAGGAGGGTGGATGCGCCTCTTCGCTGGGATCGTCGTCGTCGTCGCGTTGGCAAGCGCGGCATATGCCGATGACGCGGTGCCCGCTGGCGTGCGTGCACATGCCGAGCGGCGCAGCGGCGATATCGCGATCGATGGCCGGCTCGACGAAGCGCAGTGGCAGACCGCGCCGCGCCAGACCGGTTTCGTCGAGCGGTTTCCAAAGGACAACAGCGACCCGACGTTTCAGACCAGCTTCGCCGTGCTCTACGACGACAAGGCGATCTACGTCGGCGTGTGGGCGCATGACGATCATCCGGAGCTGATTCGCGCGCTGCTCACGCGTCGCGATGTCGATGCCCCGGCCGATGTCGTCGTGCTCGGCATCGACTCGTATCACGATCGCCGGACCGCATATGCGTTCCAACTCGACGCTGCAGGCGTACAGCGCGACTTGATCGTGTTCGACGACGTGAATCAGGACGACACCTGGGACGCGGTGTGGACCGGCGACGCCGCGATCACGAAGGACGGCTGGACCGCGGAGTTTCGTATCCCGCTCAACCAGCTGCGGTTCGCCGACGGCGACAACCACGAGTGGGGCTTTCAAGTGGTTCGCAATATCGCTCGGCTCAACGAGCAAAGCGCGTGGTCGCCGTGGCCGCGCTCGACGCCTCAGATCGTCAGCAAGTTCGGCGCTCTCGACGGAATCGGCAAGCTGGTGCACAGCCAACGCCTCGAGTTGCTGCCGTATGCGACCGCCGGAGTCGATGTCGCGCCGAGCGATCCGTTGAACCAGCACATCTCGGGGCGGTTCGGCGCCGGCTTGGATTTCAAGTACGGCCTCGGCCACGCGTTCACGCTGGCTGGAACGATCAACCCCGACTTCGGGCAAGTCGAAGCCGATCCGTCGCTGATCAACCTGACGCCGAACCAGCTGTACTTCGTCGAGAAGCGACCGTTCTTCCTCGAGGGCATCGATCTGTTCAAGTTGCCGATCGGGATCGGCATGCCGCTGTTCGAAGGCCAGTTCTACAGTCGACGGATCGGCGCCGCGCCGCCGAACGAACCGGTCGACTACGACTACGTCAACTGGCCGGTCGCCACGACGATCTACGGCGCCGCAAAGCTCACCGGCAAGACCCGAAGCGGCTGGTCGGTCGGGCTCCTCGATGCGGTCACCGGGGCGGACAGCGCGAGCTTCATCGACGACGATGGCGTTCGCCACGATCCGGTCGTCGCGCCGCTCTCGAACTACGCGGTCGGTCGGGTCAAACGCGACTTCAATAACGGCGAGACCACGATCGGTCTGTCCGGCACCGCGGTCGATCGCGCGGTCGATGGCACGACCGAGAAGAACAGCGTCGCCGATCAGGCCTACACCGGCGTCGTGCAGGCGTTGCACCGCTGGGGCGACAACGCGTGGACTGCGGATTTTCACGCGGTCGGGAGCTTCGTCCACGGCAACGAAGCCGCGATCGCGACGCTGCAGCGCGCGAATCAGCACTTGTTCCAGCGCCCGGATGACAGCGAGCAGCATTTCGATCCGACGCGCACGTCGCTATCCGGACTCGATGCGACGTGGCAGATCGGCCGACTCGGAGACACGAAGCACTGGCGGTTCGGCACCGGCGGCGATCTGCGGACTCCGGGGCTCGAGCTCAACGATGCCGGGTTTCAGAACTCGTCCGATCACGTGGTTCCGTACATTTTCGGCGAGTACCGCGAGGATGCGCCGAGCGAGAACATCCTCAATTGGGTATTCGACAGCGACGTGTTCGCTGCGTCGACGCTCGGATCGCTCGTCACCGATATCGGCACCGACGCGAACATCAACGTCATGCTCGCGAACTACTGGAACGTATCGCTCAGTGGCACGTACGATCGCCAGCGCTGGGACACGATGGCGATGCGCGGCGGCGATGCGTTGCGCATGGATCCGAACCTCAACGTCAACCTCGGCATCAATAGCGACGCGCGCAAGCGCGTGTGGTTCAGCCTCGGTCTCAAAGGTGTGCGCAACCCGACGAGCGGGCTGGTCTCCGGCGAGGTCGATCTCGGCGCGACGATCCAAGCGCGTTCGAACCTCGATCTCTTCGTCGGCCCGAGCATCGCCGAGCGCGATGATCCGCTCCAGTACATCACCGAGGTCGACGACGACAGCGGCGGTCACCACTACATGTTCGGGGCGATCAAGCAGACGACCGCGACGATGACCGTGCGCGCGAACTGGACATTCTCGCCTCACCTCGCGCTCCAGGTCTACGCGCAGCCGTTCATCGCGTCCGGCCGTTACAACGAGCTCAAGGATGTCGATAACCCACACGCAGACCAGTACGCCGACCGCTTCCACCAGCTCGTCGGCAACGAGTACTCGGAGACGTCGGACACCGTGTTCGTGTCGCGCCCCGGGTCTCCGTCGTTCAGTTTCGCGCGGCCCGATTTCGACCTCCGCCAGTTGCGCTCGACGGTCGTGCTTACATGGGAGTACCGCCCTGGCTCCCACGTCTATCTAATCTGGACGCATGGTCGTACCAGTCAAGTCGACGACGGTCGGTTCAATCTCGGACACGATCTCTACGGCCTGAGCCAAGCCGACGGAGAAAACCTCGGCATCGGCCCGTTTCCATACGAAGGCGACGAGGATCCCGACCTGATCAAC
>CAZDGY010000806.1:0-3482 GCA_964504685.1 uncultured Kofleriaceae bacterium
CTTTGAGCAGCCGCGACAGCGAGCGATCGGCGAGCAGCCGGCCTTCGGTCTGGCAGGTCGGACAATAGTTCGCTTCGTTGTCAGCGTAGACGATGCGCTGGACCTTCGTGCCGCACACCGGGCACGGCTGCCCGTACTTGCCATGCACCGCCATGTCCGGACGAAACGCGGTGACCTTGTCGGGGAAGCCGTCGCCGACGTCTTGGCGCAAGCGGTCGGTCCACAGCTCGAGCTGCGAGACACACGCGGCGTGGAGCCGCTCGATCTCGGCGGGCTCGAGTGCGGTGGTCAGGCGAAACGGCGACAGCTTCGCGGCGTGGAGAATCTCGTCTGAGTAAGCGTTGCCGATACCGTCGAACAGGGTCGGGTCGGTCAGCGAGCGCTTGATCGTGTGGCGTTCGCTCGTGAGCCGCGCGGCGAACTCCGCGGCACTCGCGGTGAACACGTCGAGGCCGCCGCGATCGAACTCGGCGAGCGCGGCGCGACCCGCGACGACGTGCAACGACGCGCGCTTCTTCGGGCTCGCCTCGGTGAACACGAGCGTACCGTTCGGGAAGTCGAACCCCGCGAGCGCGAGCTTGCCGGGCAGCTTTGCCTTTGGCTCCTTCCAGCGCAGCCGACCCGCGATCATCAAGTGAATGACGATGTAGTGGCGCTGCGCGCCTTTTTCGATCTCATGTTCCGGCTTCGCCGGGGGCTCCACGCCGATCACGATCCGCTTGCCGATCCGCTCGACGCTCTCGACCTTGCCGCCGATCAGATCCTTCGGCGATGGCGAGACGGTGCGCAGCACGAACGGGCTCGCGATCCGGATGCCTTCGATCGTCTGGCCGATCGTCAACGCGCGCAGGCGCTCGACGTAGACCGTGACGTCCGGAAGCTCGGGCATGCCGGCCGGTCACTTCTTTTTCGACGCGGTCTTCTTCTTCGCCGGCGCGTCTTCGGCCGCGACTTCGGCCTTGGACTCCTCCGCGATCGCGGGCTTGCGATCCGCGTCGCCACCCTTGGTCATCCCGAGGCTCGCCTTCAGCGCCTCCATCAGATCGATGACCTTGCCGGCCGGAGCTTCGGGCGCGATCGTGATCTCTTGGCCTTCGACCTTCTTGTTGATCAGCTCCATCATCCGGGCGCTGACTTCGTCTTTGTACTTCGCAGGCGAGTACGTCTCGTGTGCGATCTGCTCGATGATCTGCTTCGCGAGCGCGATCTCCGCCGGCTTACTCTCCGGCAGCTCGGGAATCGGCACTTCGGACCACGGCTTGACCTCTTCGTTGTAGCGCAGCTGATGCAGGATCAGGCCGTTGTTGAACGGCCGCACGCTCGTGATGTACTGCTTGCCGCGCGCCGAGTACGAAGCGATACCGACGAGCCCGGTCTCGAGCATCGCATCGTGCAGCAGCTTGTACGCGCGCTCGCCGCCCTTCTCGGGCCCGAGGTAGTAGCTCTTCTCGACCAGCATCGGATCGACCGACGTCGCCGGCACGAACTCTTCCAGCTGGATCGTCTGGGTCGCGACCGCGTCGAGCGCTTTGAGCTCTTCACCCGATAGCACGACGTACTGGCCCTTCGCGTACTCGAAGCCTTTGACCGTGTGATCGCGATCGACAACCTCGCCACACTTGGTACAGATGTACTGTTGTTTGAGACGCGCCCCGTCGGCGTCGTGCAGCATGTTGAAATGGATGTCGCCGGCCGATTCGTTCGTGGTGAACAGCTTGGTCGGAATCGACACCAGACCAAACGAGATCGTCGCGGTCGCGATCGAGCGTGCGGGCATGATCGAAATTGTACCGGGCGATGAAGGACGATCCTAAAGAACCCAAGCCGGACGTCGGTCTGGACCTCTACCGGGCGAAGCGCACCGCGGGATCGACACCTGAACCGATGGCCAGCAGCCCGGCCGTCGTGGGCAAAGGCCCGCGGATGTTCGTCGTTCACCAGCACGACGCGACGCGGATGCACTGGGACCTGCGGCTCGAGATCGACGGGGTGCTGTGCTCGTGGGCGGTGCCGAAGCCGCCGACGCTCGATCCCGACATCAAGCGGCTCGCGGTCAAGGTCGAGAATCATCCGCTCGAGTACGTCCACTTCGAGGCGGTCATCCCAGATGGCAACTACGGCGCCGGGGCGATGATCGCATGGGACCGCGGGTTGTTTCGCCCTCTCATCGATCCGGCACAGGGGCTGCTCGACGGCGAGATCAAGTTCGAGCTCTACGGCTACAAGCTGCGCGGTGCGTTCACGCTCGTCCACACCGGCAAGGGCACGCGCGGCAAGTTCTCTGGCCGCGGCTCGAACGACTGGCTGCTGATCAAGAAGCGCGATGCGCCGGCCGAGGCGTTTCTCGCGACCGGCGAGCCGTTGTCCGATGCGTCGGTGCTCTCCGGCCTCACGGTCGAAGAGCTCGGCGCGGGTGCGCCGCGGGCACGCGCGGTAACGCAGGCACTCGTCGAGCTGCCGAAGCGCGCGATCGCGATCGGCTCGGTCGAGCCGATGTTGTGTCACACCGCGGATGCTGCGTTCTCGTCGCCCGATTGGGTGTTCGAGCTCAAGTACGACGGCTTCCGACTCGTCGCGTACGGTGGCGCGGGCAAAGCCGAGCTGCGCTATCGCTCGGGCCTGAACCCGACCGACCGCTATCCCGAGCTGACCTCGGCGATTCGCGCGCTGCCGGTCGCCGACCTCGTGCTCGACGGCGAGATCGTGATGCTCGATCCCGACGGCAAGCCGAACTTCACGCGGTTGTCGGAGCGCGCGCAGATCACGAAGGCGTCGGAGATCCAACGCGCCGCGCTCGCCACGCCCGCGACCTACATCGTGTTCGATCTGATCGGCGCCGCCGGCCACGACTTGCGCGATCGGCCGCTGGTCGAACGCAAAGCGTTGCTCCAACAGCTGCTGCCGAGCGTCGGGCCGTTGCGCTACGGCGATCACATTCCCGAGCAAGGCGAAGCGTTGCTCGCGCAAGTCGTCGCGCGCGGGTTGGAAGGCGTGGTCGCGAAGAAAGCGCGCTCGCCGTATCGCTCGACGCGGTCGCGCGATTGGCTGAAGCTCAAGCGCGATCCGGAGGCTGACTTCGCGGTGTGCGGCTACACCGCGCCGAAGGGCACGCGCACCGGCTTGGGCTCGCTGCACCTGTGCGTGTGGCACGACGAGCGCTGGCGGTGGGCCGGCAAGGTCGGCTCTGGGCTCGACGACAAGCTGCTCAAGTCGCTGACCACCGAGCTTGCCGCCAAGCCGGCATGGCAGCCGACCTTCGCCAAGCCCGAAGGCTCGAGCGACGCGCGCTGGGTGGAGCCGGAGCTCGTCGTGCAGGTGCGCTATCGCGAGTGGCCGGACGATTCGTCGTTGCGGTTCCCGGTGTTCGAGCGCCTGCGCCGCGACAAATCCGCGCGCGACTGCACGATGCCGATCCGTCGCACCGGCGAGGAGGCGGCCGAGCCGCACGTCGATGGATCCGCACCGCCGTTCGGCGGCGCTGC
>CAZDGY010000807.1:0-3478 GCA_964504685.1 uncultured Kofleriaceae bacterium
TCGGGTGGCTGGTCTTCGTGCCGACCGTGGTGAACTTGACCGGGCGCGCCCTGCCGTCCGCAAAGCCGTCGTCGCTGTTGAGGATCGCGCCCCTCGCGACATGGTCGCCGTAGAGCACGGTCACCGCGAGATCGCGACTCGCCCCGTTGTCGCTGCGATGCTCGAGCAGGCTCGCCACGAGATACGACTTGGCGTGCCCCGCGCCCGGATCGACGATGCCCTTACAGAGGACCCACGCTGAGTCGCGCGCATCCGCGAGGGTAGACGTAGCGAGCACCGCGGTTGCGATCGCGATCGATAAGCGAATCATTGCGCCGGTATAACGCGCTTGGGTCGCGGCGTATTCGGTGGACCTCGGGAGTCGCGATCCGAGCGCGGAGCCGGTTCGTAAGACCGGCATGGGGATCCGGCTCAAGCTCGCGCTCGTCGTCGCGTTCGTATTCGCCGTCGGCTGCGCGGCATCGACGTACCGTTACCTCGACGGCACGATCCAAACGCCGACGTCGCTCGTGGGCCAGCGCTAGCCGGCGTACATTCGCGAGCATGCGCATCCCCGTGCTCGCGTCGGTCGCCGTGCTCGCTGTCGTCACCGCTTCGCCTGTCCACGCGAAGAAAGTGGCCGATCCGCTGTTCGCGGCGTTGTCGAACCTCGCGACCGCGGCGCAGTGCGACAACAAGGCGTCGCTGTGGCGCCCGTGGTGCATCGCCGCGACCGGCTGGGGCGACGGCACCGCCGCCGATCTACCCGCCGGCAAGGTACTGGTCGGGATGACGCTCGAAGTGGAGGACGGCAAAGACCTCAAGCAAGCGCTCAGCGACGCGGTTAGCTTGACCGCGTTCGCGATCGGCAAGGACGGCACGGTCAAGGTCACCACGGTCAAGCCGACGAGCGACGCCGAGTCGCGCGCGGTCGGCGAGGCGGTGTTCAACCTCGCCGCCGTGTTCAAGGACAAGGCGAAGGTCGCGAAGCTGCCGAAGGACCTCGCCGGTTACGTCGCGGGACTCAAGGGCGCGTATCCCGCGACGAAGAGCGCGACCGAGTGGACGTGGAAAGGCGCGAGCAGCGGTCGCGCTCGCAAGGTCGGCCCGTGGTGGGTCGTGATCGAATCGCCCGACGCGCACAACGGGTTCTTCGTGACGATCCTGACCGACGCCTGGGCGTCGCAGTAGTCAGCGCAGCGAGCGCGCGCGGCCGCGCAGCTGGTGGAGGCCGGCGAGCTCGAGTTGGCGCACGCGTTCCCGCGTCAAGTTCGTGATGTCTCCGATTTGTTCGAGCGTGTGACCGCCGGCTTCTGCGACGTCGAGCGCGCACGAATGCGCGAGCTCCCACGGCTCGAGCTCGGGAAAATTGAGCTTGATCGATCCGGTGCGTGGGTTGACGTCGAGAAACAGGTGGTGCTTGCAGCTCACCCACGGACACGGCCGGATCTGGCCGCACTCGCCGCGCGTCGCAGGCCGATCGGCGAGCTCGGGCACCGGTTCGATCCACGCGGCGAGCTCGCCCGCCGAGAGTCGGCGCGGCGCGATCGTCTTCGCGCGAGGTCGAGTACGCCGCGAGCGCAGCTTGCGGCTCGTGGTCGGAAGAGCGGCGAAAGCGCTCTCGTCTAGCGTCGCGGTCACGTCACAGCTCTCACCATCGTGCATCGTCATCGCTTCCCCCGGCTGATCGAACGTTGACGGGCGGCCTGGTCGCGCGACGCGATGACGCGGACTCCCCACCAGAGTCCAGCGCGCCATCGAGCATCGATCGCCCAGGTTCCCGCACCGAGAACATAAATAACTGGATGCATAGATTCAAGCGCAATCGGTCACAAAGTTTCGATCTGTACACTTTTCGGCGAATTCATGTTGGCGCGGCGCGGGACTCGCGGTAGCGATCACGACCGATGACGGCGACGCGAACAACGTGGGGCGGCTCTCGGCCCGGCGCCGGACGACCGGCCAAGCACGCGATCGCGAGCGAGCCGCATCAGCGCCGCCCTGCGCTGTCGCGGCGTCATCCCGTCCACGTCGTCGCGCGCGTCGTGCCCGAAGTGCGCCGGCTGCGCGTGCGAGCCGGTCGGCGCGCGATCGCACACGCAGTCGCGCTATCGCTGGCGCGGACCGAGTTTCGGATCGTCCATGTCTCGGTACTGGCTCACCGGCTCGAGCTGATCGTCGAGGCCGACGATCGGCTCGCGCTCGCCCGCGGCATGCAGGGCTTCCAGATCGCCGCCGCGCGTGCGCTCAACCGCGCATACGGCCGGCGCGGTGCGGTGTTCGCCGATCGCTACCGGCCTTGTGCTCTCACGACTCGTGCGGCGGTGCGCGCTGCCATCGTCGAGCTTCCGCCGGCGACGGTCGCCGCCGCGTGGCCGCACAGCTGGCTGCTCGTCGTCGAGCTCGTACCGGCACGCAGCTGGCGGCTCCGGCCGGCGCGGCCGCCGTGACCTACTGAATGTGCGGCTCCGCCGTCATTTTTCCCTGCACCAGCACCTCCCTCTTAGGACCCGGATCGGGTTTGTAGATGGGTCCTACTTGTTGCGGCGCAGGAAGATCGCGGCTCGCTCTTCGAGCACGCGGAACGTGAACGACTCGGTGAGGTAGAGCTCGACGTTGTCGCGATCGCTCGTCGCGTAGCCGATCGAGAAATCCTGCCCGACGGTGAGCTCGAAGTCGCCGCCCCGGGTCGACAGCAGCACCGCGCCACCCTTCAATCCCGGTGCCCAGATGATCTTGCCGCCGAGGATGTTCTCCTCGATCCGCTTGCGCAGCGGGTAGCCGTCATCGCCGGTCGCGATCATCTCGTCGTACGCCACGACCCCGGCGGCGAGCACGTAAGGACCGTTGACGCCGGCGAGGCGAAGCGCTTCTTTCGCCGCGGTGAGCGCGCGCGGCCAATCGAGGATCGACTTCACGTCGATCGGCTTGTGCGGGCTCGATTCGATGATGCCTTTGATCTTTCCCGGCTTGAACCCGTGAAAGATCGCGCCATCTTCGGCGTGCGCGACTTGCTCGGCAGTGTCGATCACGACATCGAGATCGAGGTCGGTCGCGCCGCGTCCCGCGTAGTCGAGCTCGAGCTGTGGCAACACCATGGGCGAGCGCAACTCGACGAGCGGCTGGACCTCGCGGATCGCGTGGCCAACCCCTCCCGCCGCTTTGATGTGCTCGAGCCGGCCGGTATTGACGCAGCCGAGCTTCCAGCCGTGCGGGCCGGAGAAGTCGACGAACTTTCGCCCGGCGAGGTGAAGCTCGAGGACTCGTTTCGCCTCTTCATCGATCTGTTGCCAGGCTTCGCTCGTGATCGGAGCGAGCTCGCGTCTAAGCAAGTCCATTACGATTGTCCTTTCAAGCTGCCAATACCGAGCGAGGTGCTCGCAGCACCCTCCCCGCCGCCGCCCATCGCTTGCGCTTCGACCGCGACGATCGGCCCGGTGGTGTTGAGGTACCTCTTGAGGTTGGTGTCGAACACAGGGTTGTGGCGACGAATCCACTC
>CAZDGY010000808.1:0-3478 GCA_964504685.1 uncultured Kofleriaceae bacterium
GATCGCCGCAGATCCACGCGGCATCGGCCATCTTGCGCATCATGCCGCGCGCGCTGTGGGTCTCGACGACGCCGCCGTTGGTGACCGACTTGGTCGTCCACTCGGAGTCGCGCAACACCGCGTTCATGAAGTCGTCGGTGACACGGACCGAGTGGTTCGCGTTCTGATAGTTGACCGAGTCGTAGGCGCCGCCGACGACGTTGAACCCGCCGTCGTAGCCCGCGTCGATCAGCGCCCACGCCTTCTTCTCTTCGATCGCCTTGCAATCGATGAAGTCGACGACGTCTGGGTGATCGACGTTGAGGATCACCATCTTCGCCGCGCGCCGGGTCTTGCCGCCGCTCTTGATCGCACCGGCGAACGCATCGAAGCCGCGCATGAACGACACCGGGCCCGAGGCCGTGCCGCCGCCGTTGAGGTGCTCGCGCGAGCTGCGCAGCGACGACAGGTTCGAGCCGGTGCCCGAGCCGTACTTGAACAGCATGCCCTCGGTCTTCGCGAGCCCGAGGATCGAGCTCATCGAGTCGTCGACCGAGTTGATGAAGCAGGCCGAGCACTGCGGGTGCTCTTCGACGCCGACGTTGAACCAAACCGGCGAGTTGAACGCCATCTTCTGATGCAGCAGCAGATGGACGAGCTCGTCGCGGAACGCCCACGCGTCGTTCTCGCTCTTGAAGTACGCGTCGGCCTTGCCCCAGCCGTAGATGGTGTCGGCGACGCGCGCGATCATCTGGCGGACCGAGTACTCGCGGGTCGGCGTGCCGAGCGTGCCGCGGAAGTACTTCTGGACGACGACGTTGGTCGCGGTCTGCGACCAGGTCTTCGGGAACTCGACCCCGCGCTGCTCGAAGAACACCTTGCCATCGGCGCCGGAGATCACCGCGTCGCGGCGCTCCCACTCGACGGTCTCGAACGGGTCAGTCCCGTTGAGCTGGGCGGTGAAGTAGCGCTCGACTTCCAGGCCGGGCCGCTCGTCCTTAATGACGCGGCTCGACTTCTTTGGGAGGACTCGGTTGGCCTTCGAGTCTTGACCTGAGACGTGACCTGGAGCGACGGCGACGGACTTCACGAGCATGACCCCTCCTGTAGAACCTGGCGGCTGGTAGAAAATGATGACGGTTGGATCTGACGGTGGCGGCGTTCGGGCGTAGGAGTCCCAGTGGCAGCTTCGGCTACTGCCCGAACCCCCTAGCGAATGTTCAGTCCCGGGCGACGATCCCGGTGTGCGCGGCTGTTGATCTTCGGTCTGGTTTCTTACGTGGGTGACGGCTCTATCAGAGCCCTGTGACTTTTCGCGTTACGCGGCGTGGAGCGGGCCACGCAGGGCGATGTTTTTGGGGAAGCGGCTTGGCCTAAGTTCGGATCGGTGCGGGTGGATTCAGTTGGTGGCTTGCGGGCTTCAGCACTGCTCCGCGAAGGACAAACGCGGCGGAGTTCCTTTCTACTGACGCCGTTAGGAGTGGGCAAGAAAAAGTGCACTAGATTTGGTGGGTGGTTCGGGAGCGTATCCTACAGCTAGTGTGGTCAGGAGTGAGATATCCACGTGGACTAGCTGTGAATTGAGGGTGGATTGCCCGTGAAGGCATCGTGTTTTGCTCTGCGATCCTAATAATTTGGATCGCCGTGTGGATAAGCCTGTGGAGGTCTCTAAACCAGTGAATTGACGCGACGAGTTACGGAGAGATCTCGGGTTGAAAAAAAATTGCGGTGGGCTCCGGATTGCGGTGGAACAGAGGTTTTTTCGCCGGATGTGACGCCGCCGTGGCGCGGGAGTGGCACGCCGATCTTGGAACGGACCTGACGATTCGAAGAGGGCGAACGAGGACCAGGGATCCCACCGTAATGATTCTGGGTTTCGGAGATCGGCCGATGTGACAATCGGGTTGGTTTCGACGCCTGAAACGACGCCCTCCGAGGAGGATTTCGGCGCGGAATGACGCGCTCCGACGAGGAATTTGCATGCGCAATGACGCGCTCCGTCGAGGATCGCCGTGCGATTCGCCGCGAACCGACCGACCGCCCGACGAGGAAGCACTTTGCCCCGGGGCTCGAGCCAGATCGTACCGTCGAAGATTGGGACATCGACGCCGCCGCGGCCCGGCGTTACCCCCTGCCCGACCGTCGAGGATCGCGGTCAGTCGTGAAAGCGCCTGAGCAACGCCGTCGCGCGATCGCGCAGCGCGCGGTTCGGATGATTCTGCGCGGCGTCTTCGACGAGTGGCCGCGCGTCGGGGCCGAGCTCGACGAGAAACGCAGCGAGGTTCGACTCGGTCCGCGGCGTGATCAAGAACCCGCGCAACACCGTCTTGATCAGCTCGGGGTCGCTGCGAAACGCGGGATCGAGGCGAATCGCGTCGCGGAGGCAGCGAATGCCGTCGGTCCACCATAGCTTCGAGAAATAGATCCGACCGTCGAGATACGCGAGCTGGGCGTTCTGCGGCGCGAGCAAGCGCGCTGCGTTGACGATCTCGAGCGCGTGCTCGAGGTGGCCCTGCGCGAACAGATCGTTGGCCTGCGCGAGCGCGACGGCGACCGGGTCGGCGACGGCGGCGTCGATCGGCAGCTTCGCGACGACGAGCGCCGCATCGGCCGGCGCGGCGACCTTCGACGAGGAGCCGGAGCGAGCGGCGATCGCGATGATGACCACCGTCGCGAACACACCACCGCCGACGAGCAGCGCTCGTTTGGGGACCGGTCGCCCCTGCGCCATCGGCCGCGTCGGAGGCACTGGGGAGCGCGCTGGCAACGCCGGCCGCGTTGCGGGCACGACGCGCCCGACGTGGTCGCTCGGCGGCGTATAGCCGGCTGGCACCTCCCAACCCGAGGCCGTCGCGACGTCCGGTTGCGAGGCGCGCACTGGTGCGGACGCGGTCGCGAGCACGATCGAGGGCAGCGCATCCACGACCGCCGCGATCGCAGCGGCCATCTCAGCCGCCGACGCGTAACGATCCGACGGCGCCTTCGCAAGCGCGCGCGCGATGATCGGCTCGAATGCGGCGAGCTCGAGGCCGGGCGCCACCGATGCGAGCGTCGGCGCGGGCTGATGCAGGTGCTTGCGCACGACGCCGACCGGGTCGTCGGCCGCGAACGGATTCTCGCCGGTCAACATCTCGAACAGCACGACGCCGCACGCGTAGAGATCGGCGCGGGTGTCGATCTCTTGGCCGCGGCACTGCTCCGGCGCCATGTAGTTCGGCGTCCCGACGACGATGCCGGTCGTCAGCTTCGTGCTCTGCTCGACGAACCGCGCGAGCCCGAAGTCGAGCAGCTTGACCTGCTCGCCGAGCGCGGTCTGAGTCGCGACCATGACGTTCGCGGGCTTGATGTCGCGATGGATGATGCCGAGCTCGTGCGCGTGCGCCAAGCCGGACAGCATCTGGCGCATGATCTCGGCGGCGCGGCGCGGTACGAACCGAGTGCCCGCGAGCAGATCGATGAGGCTCGTGCCGCGGACGAGATCCATCACGACGTACGGCTT
>CAZDGY010000809.1:0-3478 GCA_964504685.1 uncultured Kofleriaceae bacterium
CCCGCCCTCGGCCAGCACGGCTTGAACATCATGCAGTTCTGCAAGGAGTTCAACGCGCGTACGGCGAGCCAGGGTGACCTGATCATCCCGGTCCTGATCACGGCGTACGCCGATCGCAGCTTCACGTTCATCACCAAGACCCCGCCGGCTTCGATCCTTCTCAAGAAGGCCGCGAAGATCGAGAAGGGCTCGGGCGAGCCGAACAAGAACAAGATCGGCAAGGTCTCGAAGAAGCAGGTGCGCGAGATCGCCGAGCTCAAGCTCCCCGATCTGAACACCACGAGCATCGAGTCGGCGTGCCGCTCGGTCGCCGGAACGGCGCGCTCGATGGGTCTCGAAGTCGTCGACTGAGAGACTGGAACTACCGAACCCTGGGAGCTCACTTTCCGTGAGCGCTTGACCAGGCAGGAGTCACGACAATGGCTGGTAAGAAATACAAGAAGGCCCTCGAGGGCTGGGAACCGACCAAGCGCTACACCGTCGACGAGGCGTGCGCGATCCTCCCGAAGACGAAGATCTCGTCGAAGTGGGACGAGACGGTCGACGTCTCCGTCCGCCTCGGCGTCAACCCGAAGTACGCCGACCAGATGGTCCGCGGCTCGGTCGTCATGCCGTCGGGCACCGGCAAGACCAAGCGCGTGCTCGTCATCGCGAAGCCGGACAAGGCCAGGGAAGCGCTCGAGGCGGGCGCGGACTACGCCGGCTCGGACGAGTACATCAAGAAGATCTCCGAGGAGAACTGGTTCGAGTTCGACACGCTGGTCGCGACGCCGGACATGATGGTCCAGGTCGGTAAGATCGGTCGCGTCCTCGGTCCACGCGGCCTCATGCCGAACCCGAAGGTCGGAACGGTCACCGCCGACGTCAAGAAGGCGGTGTCCGAGCTCAAGGCCGGTCGCGTCGAGTTCCGCGTCGAGAAGGCCGGCATCATCCAGACGCCGTTCGGCCGGGCATCGTTCAAGCCCGCCGCGCTCGCGTCGAACCTGCACGCGCTGATCGACATCCTCGTCCGGCTCAAGCCGCAGACGTCGAAGGGCACGTATCTGCGCTCGATCACGATCTCGACGACCCACGGTCCCGGCATCAAGATCGATCCCACCCCGTTCCAGGTCGGAGCCGAAGCGTAGACCACCTCATTAGCGATCGACCCGTCGAAGAAGTCGGCAGCCTTCGGGCTTAAGTCCTGCGGAGACGAGTGGAGTACGGCGCGAGCCGTCCAGCCCCTCGTTTCACCTACGAGGGGTTTCGTGTTTCAGGAGAAACCATGGAAAAAGCAGCAAAAGAACAAGTTCTCGGCGAGATCAAAGACGCATGGAAGAACGTGTCGTCCGTGATCATCGCGGACTACCGCGGCGTGCGCGTCCCCACCGTGACGACGATGCGCGATGATTTCCGCAAGGCCGGCTGCCACTACCGCGTGATCAAGAATTCCTTGGTCAAGATCGCGGTCAAGGGCAGCAAGATGGAGCCGATCACCCAGCTGATGACCGGCACCACCGCGGTCATCTGGACCACCGGCGAGGCTCCGCAGCCGCCGGCGCAGGTCGCGCTCAAGTGGGCCAAGGACGAGCCCAAGTTCGTCATCCGCGGCGGGTTCTACGAGGGCACGTTGCTCGATCTCAAGGGCGTCGAGATGCTCGCGAAGATGCCGGGCAAGCCGGAGATTCGCGCTTCGATGCTGATGACGTTCCTCGCCGCACCGCAGGGCTTCGCCGCTCAGCTGATCGCGGGTCCGCAGAACTTCGCGTACTTGCTCGACGCGCGTAAGCGTCAGCTCGAAAACGGCTAACCAACTTCTTCTCCACCCCAACCAACGTTTTTCAACCTTCGGGTTTCTTTCAAGGAAAATCTCATGTCGTTCAATCAAGAAGAGTTCATCAACCAGCTGTCGTCCCTCACCGTGATCGAGCTCGTGGGCCTCACCAAGGCGCTCGAGGACAAGTGGGGCGTCAAGGCGGCCCCGGTGGCCGTTGCGGCGGCTCCTGCGGCCGGCGGCGGCGCGGCTCCGGCTGCGGCTGAAGAGAAGACCGAGTTCACGGTCGTCCTCAAGGCTGGCGGCGGCAACAAGATCGGCGTCATCAAGGTCGTCCGCGAAGTGACCGGCCTTGGCCTCAAGGACGCGAAGGATCTCGTCGATGGCGCGCCGAAGGACGTCAAGGTCGGCGTGAACAAGACCGAGGCGCAGGATATCGAGAAGAAGCTCAAGGAAGCCGGCGCGGAAGTCGAGATCAAGTAAAGGTGGCGGCCTGACGGCCGCGTCATTCGTGCACGTGACACGTGCACCGGATCCGGTGAGGAGCGCGGGCCTAACGGCCGCGTCATTTGTGTACGAGCACGTGCACCGGAGCTCGCGGGTTCGCGGGTTCGTGTGCGTCGTGGCTCGTGGTTCGTACGCGGTTGGGGAGCGCTCATGGCTGTCGGCTTCGGCCGGCGTGCGTGAGCGCTCGTCATTTTCGGAACGAACGGACGGCGTCATTGTCGTGAGGTGTCTCTAGATCCCAAAGTCGCGATCCGGGACCCAACAGTTTCGTGACGGACTACCCGATTTCGCAGCTTGGCGATCACCCCGACCCGGGTTAGATCAGCCCTCTTGCTGAGCCCGGTTTACCTCGGTGATCACCAGCGCTTTGGCATGATCACTTGCAGCGTACTTTTCGGTTCACTTTTCCGGGGACATGCTATACGCAGCCCCGGTTTGCGTAGTTACCACTTCGAGTATCCGACGAGCACGCGCGCTCTCGTCGGAAATACATAGCTCTCTAACGGCTGACACCTCTCGCGATCTCCCGAGCACGGATCGCGGAAGGGTGGTTCGGCCGTGTCTCTGCATTTCGGTCATTTCTGCTCCACGACTCGGCGGCACAAGACATAGGCCTTTCGTCGCAAGGCCAGAACGGGACCTCTCAAATGGCGTCACTGATCCAGAAGAACTTTCGCGCACGCAAGACCTTCGCGAAGCTCAAACAGGTCATCGAGATCCCAAACCTGATCGATATCCAGAAGCGGAGCTACGACAAGTTTCTCCAGATCGATATCCCGATCGAGAAGCGCGAGGACATCGGCCTGCAGGGCGTGTTCAAGAGCGTGTTCCCGATCAAAGATTTCTCGGAGACGAGCTCGCTCGAGTTCGTGTCGTACAACCTCGAGAAGCCGAAGTACGACGTCGACGAGTGCCGCGCGCGCGGTATGACGTTCGCGGCGCCGATCAAGGTCGTCATTCGTCTCGTCGTGTGGGACGTCAATGAAGAGACCGGCGTCCAGTCGATTCGCGACGTCAAAGAGCAAGAGGTCTACTTCGGCGAGATTCCGCTGATGACGGACTCGGGCACGTTCATCATCAACGGTACCGAGCGCGTCATCGTCTCGCAGATGCATCGCTCGCCCGGCGTGTTCTTCGATCACGACAAGGGCAAGAGCCATTCGTCGGGCAAGCTGTTGTTTGCCGCCCGCATCATCCCGTATCGCGGCTCCTGGCTCG
>CAZDGY010000810.1:0-3475 GCA_964504685.1 uncultured Kofleriaceae bacterium
GGTGATCTCGAGCACGACTCGCTCGGCGTGCTCGGCCAGCGGACCGGTTGGCGAATAGAGCTCCTCGTCGGCGAGCTCGAGCCCGAGAACGATGACGTAGAAGTCCATCTCGGGCGGCGAGACCGCGATCATTCGAGCCACCGCGGCGCGCACGGTACGACCGACCGCATGGATCTTGTCGAGTCGTTCGGCGGTCGCGATCAAGATGTCCGGCCGCCGGAGCGTCGCCTCGTCGGTGCGAATCAGCGCCTCGTGCGACACGATCCGGCCGGTCGCGACGTCGAAGATCGGCTGATAGACCATGTACGAGCGCTCGAGCGCGTCGGTGAATCGCGCCGCGAGCTCGCGCATATCGCCGCCGGCGAAGATCGCGTTCGAGTACGCCTCGGCACGGCGGCGCATGCGCTCTACGCCGTGTCGCCGTGCGGCTCGCGCGACCGCGCTCGCGAGCGCCTCGTGGTCGAACGGCTTTGCGATGTACGAGATCGCTCCGCGATCGATCGCCTTGACCGCGCCGTCGAGCGACGGATCGCCGGTCATCAGCAGCACGGGGATGTCGTCATCGACATCGCGGACCTTGCCGAGCAGCTCGAAGCCGTCGAGATCGGGCATGTTGACGTCCGACACGACGCAGTCGAACGCCTCGGTCGCGCGCGAAATCTCGGCGAGCGCGGCGCTACCACTGTCGGCTTGCACCACGTGCCAACCCTCAGCTTCGAGGATGCGATTGCACGCGCGCAAGACCGCCGCATCATCATCGACGACCAGGACCCGACCTAAGCTCAACTTCACGCCGCCGCCCATAGGTGTTGCCTTATTCGCTTGGGGTATGCCGTGACCTTAGGACGATCTCGAGAGCCGCTCGCAGCTTCGTATCGTCCCAGGGTTTCAGAAAGAACCGGTGGACCGCGCCTTCGTTTACGGCGCGCACGGCGACGTCCATGTCGCGATTGCCGGTGACGAGGAACCGCACGGTGTCCGGATACATCACTTTGATGTGTTGCAGCAGATCCAGGCCGTCGCTGTCGGCTTCCAGGGAGAAGTCGCTGACGATCGCGGCGAACGTGTGGGCCTTGAGCAAATCGAGGGCTTCGCGCGGCGAGGACGCCTCGGTCACCTCGTAGCCCTTGAGCGTGCGCCGCATGGCCGCCCGAATATCCGGGTCGTCATCACAGATCAGCACGGGCGCGCTCACCAATTCAGCTTACACCAAACTGCGGTGTTGCTTCGTCGAACGAGGGTCTAAGGGGGGCCTACAACATTTTCGGATCCGGCCGATTCTCGATCGAGGCGTCGGGTTCGCGTAGAGTTGTAGCAGCGCTGGACGATGCCCGATCATCTCGACGAACACGGCAACCCGTGTCGCGCGCACGCAGAAGCGTCGCTCGACATGGTGCTCGCGCTCGCCGCTCTCGGCTCGCGGATGCCGTCGTTTCACCACGATGCGGCCTCGAAGCTGCAGAGCTTGATGATGGCGCTCGACGAGATGACCGAGCTCGCCGAGAACCTCGGTGACCCGAACTTTACGGTTGCTGCCGAAACTGCGCGCGCGGCGATCAACGAGCTGCACGGGTTGTTCACTGCGAATCGCGCGCTGGGCAAGCCACCGCAGCGCGCACCGTCGCCACTCGGGGTCGTGCTCAAGCGCTCGGCCGAGCGGTCCGGCGTCAAGCTGCGAGGCGAGCTGACAAACGTCGAAGTCGAGGTCGCGCTGCCGGCGATGACTCACGCGCTCGCGGTCGTGCTCGATGTCGCCGCCGGCACGTCGCAGCTCGGCCGCACCGTCGACGTCACGTGCGTCGCGGCCGACGGAGACATTACGATCACGCTGACCGGGCCGACCGGCGCTGCGGCGAAGTCGCCGCCGAACGTCGGCGAGGTGCTCGCGATCGCGTCGTTCCTGATCGCGCGCGATGGTGGCGAGCTTCGCTGCGTCAACGGCGGCGAGAAGTTCACGCTGCGGTTACGTGGCGGATAACCGCGCGCGTTCAGCGCGGTCGAGCTCGTAGAGATCGCAGACCGCGCGGTCGAGCTCGCGATCGAGCTCCGCGGTGGCGGTCCGCACCTGCATCGCGACCATTCCCTCGATCGTGCGACGCGCCGCAGCGCTCGGCTGCGCGAGCGGGAACGCTGCGAGGTAACTCGCTTTCGGCCGCACCGCGCCGTTGAGCGCGGGGGGGAAACGGCGACGCGCGTACCAGCCGTAGAGTGTCGAGTTCAACACCGCGAGCGTGACGTGATCGTCGGTCGGCAAGCTCCACACCGTGGTGTCGGGGACGAGCGCGCCGGTACGATCGAGGCTGCACACCGGCCGGGTCTGGATGTCTTGATAGAGCAGGCGAGGCGCGCGCGACTTCGCGAGGGCACCGACCGGATCTTGCAGCTCGTACCAGCGATAGGCGCCCGGCTTGCGCCCCGGACCGCGAGCTCCCGGTGCGCGCGGCTCGAGCTCGGTGCGAAACTGCGCGAGGTGAGCGAGCACGCCGGGCAGCCGCGCGAGCGAAGTGCCGCGATCGACGAGCACGATGTAGCGATCGCCTAGATCGGTCCGCCAGCGCCGCACATCACGACCCTTGACGAGCGGACGGATCAGCGCCGCGGCGGCAGGCTCGGCGGCGACGAGACGAGTGCGAGTCACCGCATCGATCACGAACGCGCGATTGCAACCGGTAACGACGCCGCGCGACGGCTTGCCGATCACGTCGCCGAGCCGCGGCCAGCGAGCCGCGAGCCGATCGATCAACGCCGCGTCGGCCGGTGCATCGACGTGCCATGGCTCGGAGCTCCAGCGTTCGCGCGCGTGGTCGTGAGTCGTTGCCAGCGCGGTCGCGACGTCGCTCGTCGTCGCGCAGGCCGCGCGAACCGGACTCGACCTCTGGACGCCGATCTCGCCCCACGCGATGCACGGGAACGCATCGGCATCGCCGAACAATGGTAGCGCTCGGTGGAAATCGACCAGCCCTTCGAGGCTCGCGGCGCGCGAGAGAAATTCGCGCAGCGGCCGGCCGTACGCCGCGGTCAGCCACTTATTCGGCACGACGAGGCAATAGCGGCCGCCGGGGGCGAGCAACCGATGCGCGAGCTCGATGAAGTAGACATACAGATCCGCCGCGCCGTCGAACACCGCGAACTGCGCGAGCTCGCGCTTGCGAGCCGCGAACAGCTCTTGCCGCACGTACGGCGGGTTGCCGACGACCGCGTCGAACGCGCGATCCGGCCACGGGTCCGCGAGCGCATCGGCGACGCGCAGATGTTCGCGCAGCTCGGGAACCGGCGCGCCGACGAACACTTCGATCGCGGCTCGCGCGGCGGCGACCGCACGGCCATCGATGTCGACGCCGAACACGCAATGCGCCGCGATCTCCCGCCGATCGCCACCGGCTACGACGAGCATGCGAATCACTTCGACGAGGAACGCACCTTCGCCGATCGCGGGGTCACATACGCGGAGCGACTCGGGTGCGCGACGCGCGAG
>CAZDGY010000811.1:0-3471 GCA_964504685.1 uncultured Kofleriaceae bacterium
CGTCGTGTGGACGTTGCTCCGCCTCGGCTACGACAAGCGAGGCTGGTTGCTCGGAGTCGTGGCGCTCGTCGTCGTGTTGCCGATCAACTACGTCTGGCGGCCTGGTCACGACGTGAACTGGGCGCGCGGCCCGTTTTTTCACGAGCAGCACGTGGTGCCCGGCTGGCTCTATCTCGCGGCCTACGGCGTGATCGTGCCGCTCGTCGTGTACTTGCCGACCCACCTCGTGTTGCGCCGGCTCGTCAGGCCCCGAGAGCTTACATTCGGCTAACACCGCCGCAGCTAGCTTGGGAGGCATGACGAACTATCGCTCGCTCGGCCCCGCCGGACTCGCCGCCTTCCTTCGCGACCACGGAACCGCTGCTTCGCCCGCGCTCGATGCGGTGTGCGCTCAGATCGACGCGCATACCGCGCGGCTATACTGGTTCACCGAGCTCGACGCCGCGATCGCCGAGGCCGCGCGCACTGGCAAGCCGATCCTCTCGCTGCGCTTGCTCGGTCGGCTCGATCAGGAGCTGTCGTGCGCGAACAGCCGGTTCTTTCGCAAGCTGCTGTATCCGGATCCGCAGATCAATCAGCTGCTGCGCGAGCGGTTCGTGCTGCATTGGGAATCGGTGCGTCCGGTGCCGCTCGTCACGATCGATTTCGGCGATGGCCGCCGGATCGAACGCACGCTGACCGGAAACAGCGTGCACGTCGTGCTCGATTCGCGCGGCCGCGCGGTCGACGCCCTGCCCGGCCTGTTCGACAAGCCGACGTTCCTCGCGTTGCTCTCGCAGAGCCTCGGGTTTGCAGCTGCCGATCGGGCGGAGCTCGCTCACCTGCATGCGCGTGCTCATCTGCAACCGCGGGTCTCGCCACCGCCGTCGCGTGCGATGGCCGCGAGCACGCTCGCCATGACTAAGCATCGGGTCGAAGCGCCGGTGTTGCGCGGCGTCGCGATGGATGTCGAGATCGACACCGCGATCAACCTCGAGCTCCACGCCCGCGTCCACAAGGCGTTCGCGCGGCGCGAGCAATGGCTCGGTGTCGCCGGCTTGGTCGAGTGGATCTACGCGGCGCTGTTCGCGATGCCGCTCGGCGATGCCGCGCTCGGGCTCGACAAGCCCGACCCGTTCGTCGCGCGTCCAGCATGACTCTCGAGCTATGGTTGCGCTGCGGCCCGGCCGCGCTGGATGACCCGCAAAGCCAAGCTCGCGATCGGAGCCACCGGCGTACTCGTCGTGACGCTCGTCGTCGTGTACGTCGTGCTGTCTCCGATCGGAATCCGCTACCGGCTGTGGCGCTACCGCAGGGACCCTGATGCGGTGAACGCGCTGTTCCCCACGTTGTGCGGCGCGGAGGGTCGCGACGCCCTGCCTTCCATCTACGAGGCGTTCGCGGCGCACGGCCGTGAGGAGGACGTCGCAAACTTTCGCCTTGGCGTGGTGGCCGAGCTCGCATGCCTCCGTCGCAAGGAAGGGCCGGTGACGATGGAGGACGATTGGTACACAGACATCAAGGACGAGCCGAAGCTGGTCCAGACCATTGTCGATGCGTTCGAGCAAGAGCCGAACAACGACATCCGCGAGGAGATGACCCTGAGCTTGGACGAGCTCGACTTTCGGGCCGAGTACGAGATCTGGGCGGGCATGCGCGCCGGAGCACGCCCGATGCCGCGGAAGTACATCTTCGGCGGCACGCCCTCGGTCGACGGGTATGGTCACCAGCGCCAGCACAAGCAGGGCGACTTCGCGACGATTCGCCAGGAGTGGTGCCGGCTCGTCCGACCGCACGTCTTGAAGCACGTCAGCGACGAACCCGAGGTCGTCGCCGTCGATTCGTTCCTCGAGCTCGGATCCGCGCACTGCAGCGATGACGACATTCGGTTCATGGTCGACCTCGCCCAGCACCGCGGATCGAGTGAATTCGCGATCGCGGCCGGCCTCATCGCCGCGACCGATTCGGTTGCGCGCGCAAAGCTGACGCTCGCCCCGCTGATCGCGAGCGACGACTGCGCCTCGGTGCAGCGGTGGTGGGTTCAGCTCGAACGGAGGCTCGATCCAGCGGTCGCGGGGTACCTGTCGGAGATCGGCGAGAAGTGCATGAGCCCGGTGTTCTGCACCGACAAGACGCCCGCAGAGTGCCCGGCGATTCTCGCCGCGACACTCGTGGGTGACGACTAGCTCGTGATGATACGGTCGCGTCCGTATGGCGTTCGTACCGCTCGTCCCGATCGGCGCACCTCTCGCTACGCTCGTCGACGAGCGCACCGCATCGGACCATCGCTCCGCGCTCGCCAAGCTCGAGGATACGCTGCGAGGCCGCCGGTCCGAAGTCCACGCCGGCTGGGGCCCGAGCTACGTCGAGCGCGTCCACAAGAAGGGCAAGCTGACCGCGCGCGAGCGGCTCGAACGGCTCGCCGATCCGGGCACACGCACGTTCGAAGTCGGCACGTTCGTCAACTACGGCGACGTATTCCCCGGCGATCAGAAGTCGCCGGCCGCCGGCGTCGTGACCGCGTTCGCGCAGGTCGAGGGTCGTTGGTGCATGGTGATCGCGAACGACAACACGGTCGCGTCGGGGGCGTGGTGGCCGCGCACGCCGGAGAAGATCCAACGCGCGCAACAAATGGCGCTGCGCCTGCGGTTGCCGACGATCTACCTCGTCGACTGCTCGGGGTTGTTCCTGCCGGAGCAATCGAAGAGCTTTCCCGGTGCGACCGGTGCCGGCCACATCTTCAAGATGAATAGCTTGCTGTCGGCGGCAGGCGTGCCGCAGCTCGCGGGGGTGTTCGGCGACTGCATCGCCGGCGGCGGCTACATGCCGATCATCTCGGATCGCGTCTACATGACCGAGCAGGCGTACATGGTGATCGCCGGCGCGGCGCTGATCAAAGGTGCGAAGAGCCAGAAGATCACCTCGCTCGACATCGGCGGCCCCGAAGTTCACGTTCACATGTCGGGCTGCGCGGATGTCCGAGTTCCGGACGACGAGACGTTGCTCGCGTGCCTGCGCCGCGAGATGACGCGCCTGCCGACGAGTGGCGCCGACTTCTATCGCGGCGACCTCGCAGTAATCGACCCGCGCTTTCCGACTGGTGAGCTCGCGGGCCTGGTGCCCGCCGATTACCGCGAGGCTTACGACGCGAACCAAGTCCTCGCGCGGCTCGTCGATCAATCGCTGTTCTGGGAAGTGATGCCCGAGGTCGGCGAAGAGATGATCTGCGGCATCGGCCGGATCAACGGCCTGTACGCCGGCTTCGTGATCAATCGGCAAGGCCTGGTCGGCGATCCCGAGCATCCCGGCCGCCAACGGCCATCCGGCATTCTCTATCGCGCCGGGATCGCGAAGATCAGCGCGTTCTCGCGCGCATGTAACGACGACGGCATCCCGCTGGTCTGGCTGCAAGACATCTCGGGCTTCGACATCGGCCGCGAAGCGGAAGCGCACGGCTTGCTCGCGTACGGCAGCTCGCTGATCTACACGAAC
>CAZDGY010000812.1:0-3471 GCA_964504685.1 uncultured Kofleriaceae bacterium
CCGATGCCCGACGACCGGATCATCGAGGTCGGACGCCGCGCCGGCGTCGATCCCGCGCGAATCGCCGACGCGATCAAGCGCGAGCCGTTCGACGACGTGATCGCCGCGAACCAGCAGCGCGAGGCGCAGCGCGTTCCCGGCACCTCGCAATCGCCGGTGTTCCAGGTGTTGTTCAACGGGCAACCGAAGAACTTCGGCGACGATGCCAGCCTCGAGCGCGCGTACGTCGAAGCGTACGCCCACGCGACCGACTTGCTCGAGCGCGGCGTCGCCCCCGACGCGCTGTTCGATGCGCTCGATGCCGAAGCAGCGCTGCGCGACGTGCCGATCCAACCCGGCGAGCCCGATTGGGCCGACACCGACGGCCCGGAGGAGACGCTCGCGTCGCCGCCGCTCGACCTCCACGGCCTACCCTCGTACGGCTCCGCCGATGCCGCGCTGACGATCGCGGTATTGTGCGATCCGGGCAGGAATAACTGCACGTCGGCGCGCAACGCGGCTCAGACCGTCGCCGGCAATGCGCCTGGCCGCGTGCGCGTCGTATGGCAACCGTTCCTCGATCCCGGCGACCCGCACACCGCCGAGGTCGGCCTGCTCGGCGATGCGGCGTTGTGCGCCGAGCAGCTCGGCACGAACAACGACGACGCGGGTGGCAAAGAGTCCGCTGGCTGGATGTGGCTCAAGCAAGTGGCAGCGGAATCGAGCCAACGCAGTCGCCACGTCTCGGGCGAGGCGATGCTGGATCGCATCGCGCAGCGCTTGGGCATCAACAGCCGCAAGCTCGCCGCGTGTCGCGCACGGATCGCGGGCGCGACCGTGAACCGGATCGAGCTCGCACGAGCCTCAGGTGTGCACACGTCGCCCGCTACGGTGGTCGGGGGCCGGGTCTATCCGCCGATTACCGACTACCAAGCGCTCCAGGCGCTCGTCGAGCGCGAGCTCGCTCCCGGTGTGCTCGATAGCGCGGCGCCGTGGACGCGTCCTGCGCGCACATCACCCTAGGTGCGTTGACCCCCTCTCCGCAGCGTGTTACCCGAAGAGGGGATGGAGCTCTCGTTCGCCGCCGCGACCGATGTCGGACGGCAACGAGACCACAACGAGGATAACTTCCTCATCGACAAGAAGCTCCGCCTGTTCATGGTCGCCGACGGCATGGGCGGCCACGCGGCAGGCGAAGTCGCCTCGTCGATCGCGGTGCACGAGATCCGCGACGCGATCAACACGCATCGCGATCTGCTCGACCGGTACCGCGTCGACCATCCCGGCGTCCAGGCGTACGAAGTGCTGCAGGTCCTCGAGCACGCGGTCCAACAAGCGTGCGCCGCGGTCCACGCGCGCGCTCAAGCCGAGGCCGACAAGCGCGGCATGGGTACGACCGCGACGGTGTTCCTGATCGCCGGCTCCGGTGAACACCTGCGCGGGTTCATCGCGCACGTCGGCGACAGCCGGGTCTACCTCGCGCGCCAGAACCAGTGCCACGTGTTGACCGAGGATCACTCGCTGATGAACGAGCTCGTCCGCCGCGGCAAGCTCAACCGCGAGCAGATCGAGAGCTCGCCGTACAAGCAGTACAAGAACGCAGTGACCCGCGCGGTCGGCGTCTATAGCTCGGTCGAGGTCGACACGTTCGACTTCGACGTGCTGCCCGGCGATCGCTTCATGATTTGCTCGGACGGGATGTACGCGTACGTCGACGAAGCGGAGCTACCGAAACAGCTCGGCGAAGGCGACGTCAAAGACGTCCCGACCAAGCTGATCGATCACGCGAACGCGTCGGGCGGTCACGACAACATCACCGCGGTCGTGATCCGGATCGGCGAGACCGCGGGTGCCGAGCTGACCCAGCGCACGACCGACATCGGGCACAAGCTCGACGTGTTGAAGGGCATGCAGATGTTCCGCTACTTGTCGTACAAGGAGCTCGTTCAAGTCGCGGCGACCGCCGAGACGATCGAGGTCCCGACCGACAAGGTGATCTTCAGCGACGGCCAACCCGGCGACGCGATGTACGTCGTGATCTCGGGCAGCGTGCAGCTGTCGAAGCACGACAAGGCGGTCACCGCGCTCGGCCGCGGCCATCACTTCGGTGAGCTCGCGCTCGTCGATCGCTCGGTGCGCTCGCTGACCGCGCGTGCGGTCGAGCCGACTCGGCTCGTCGTCGTCCAGCGCAAAGACTTCTACGACATCGTCAAGCGCGAGCCCGCGCTCGCGGTCAAGCTGCTGTGGGCGTTCGTCCAGGTGCTCGGTCAGCGGCTAAAGAAGACGACCGCGGACCTCAGCGACGCGCTCGACGGCGACAAGCACGGCCGGGTCACCGAAGCCGACAACGACGCGCAGGACTAGCCGTCGTCTTGCTCGATGTCCGCGTCTTCGCCGACAGCACCGGGCACCTTCGACCAGACGTCTTCGAACCCCTTGACCGCTGCCGCGGTCGTGTACGGCTTGATCTCGGCGGCCGCCATCTGCAGCTCGAGCACGGCCTTCGCGAGCGCGTCGGCCTGCTTCCGCGTCACCTCGAGCAGGTGCAGCGCGGCGGCCGTCTTGTCGGTCGCTGACAGGTAGTTGGCTCGCGCGATCTGGACCTGCGGCTCGATCTGGTTCTGCACGTCGTTCTCTGCCAGTGCAGAGTCGTAATAGCTCCCGGCGGCCGCCTTTTCGCTGCTGACCTTCGTGACCATCTTGTGATTGGTCATGTTGATCGTGTGGCCCTTCGCCTTCCCGATCGCCTGGTCGTAGCGCATGAGGAGATGGTTGTTCTCCTTGATCTGCGCGTTGAGGGTGTCCATCTCCTTCTGCATCCCAGCAAGCTTTGGATCACCGCCTTCGTGATGGGCGGCCATCGCCTCGGCACCGACGTTGCCGCGATAGTTCTTCAAGAGGATCAAGTTGTGCTGGATCTGATCGAGCACCTTCTGCCGTAGCTCGCCCGGCAGGTCGGTGTACTGGCTACGATCGCCGACCGCGACGAGTCGAGTCGCCTGCTCCTTGATCATCGCGTCGACTTCGCCATAAACGTGCTTCGGGTCGCCGCCGGCGTTCAGCTCCTTGTCGAGCTTTGCGATCTTCTGCTCGAGCTCGATCCGCCCTTCCTTGCCAGGGAAGTTCTTGTCGCCCTTGAGCTCGACATCCCATTCGAGCGACTTGCCACCGACGTAGCCGAGGCCGCCGAAGCCGCCTGCGCCGCGTTCGGCGATAAACGAGCTGAATGCCCGGCGTCGATCTTCGTCGTTGGTGGCCTCCGCGAACTTCGGATACTTCGCGAGCTCGTCCATCGTCTCTTTGGGGATGTCCGTCGATACGGTCCACTCACCCGACGCCTTCGCCTTGTGGCCCTTCGCGTCACCCATCATGAACAGCTGGCCCATCGCGTCGCGATTGTGGTCGCCATTCTCGCCGCTGTACTTCATCGTCGCGGTGTAGCCGGCGTCTTTGCCGTCCTCCATGCGCGATTCGAGAGATGCACTCGAGTGC
>CAZDGY010000813.1:0-3468 GCA_964504685.1 uncultured Kofleriaceae bacterium
TGCCGCACTTATCGCACACGAGGACTGTCTTCCGCGCCATGCGATCCTCCTCTCCGCAGAGTAGGTTGCCAAAAAGCCTACCGAAAATCGGTGTTAAATGGCACTTAAAAAATTGGCCGTATAGCGACGCTGTCCGCAGCGATTTCCGAGGCTTTCTCTCCTGAGCGAGACCCTCAGCTTTCTCTCAGGTGACGTTCTGTTTGCTCTCAGGCAGAATCCGGATGATGCCGTCGTGAGCGAATCGTCGAAGCATCGGGTGCTTGTTGTCGACGACGAGCTGAACATCGCCGAACTCGTTTCGACGGCCCTTCACTACGAAGGCTTCGAGATTCGCTCGGTGGGCGATGGCGCCGCCGCGCTCGCAGCTCTACGCGACTACGCACCCGATCTGGTCGTCCTCGATGTGATGCTCCCCGACATGGATGGGTTCGAGGTGCAGTCGCGGATGCGCGCGGAAGGGCTGACCGTTCCGGTGTTGTTTCTGACGGCCCGTGATGCAGTCCAGGACCGCGTGCGCGGCCTGACGCTGGGAGCAGACGACTACATGACGAAGCCGTTCAGCCTTGCCGAGCTCGTCGCGCGGGTGCACGCGATCTTGCGTCGAACGATCGTTTCGCCGGAAGGCTCTCACCGCCTGGTTTTCTCTGATCTGGAGCTTGACGAGGAGACGCGCGACGTCCATCGCGGCGCGCGGCGTATCGAGTTGAGCCCGACGGAGTTCATGTTGCTCCGCTATCTGCTTCTGAATCCGCGGCGGGTGCTGTCGAAGGCGCAGATTCTCGATCACGTCTGGCAGTACGACTTCGGAGGCGACGGCCGGATCGTCGAGAAGTACATCAGCTACCTGCGTAAGAAGGTCGATAGTGACGGGCCGCCGTTGATTCACACACTCCGGGGTGTCGGTTACTCGCTCCGCCTGCTGGACGATTGACGTGTCGATCCGACTCCGCGTGACGCTCGTAACGGTCGCGATCGCAGCCCTCGGCATCGTCGCCACCGACGCCACCACCTTCTTCCTCCTGCGTAGCTACGTCGACAATCGCGCCCACTCGAGCGTGCGCCAGGCTGCGTCGAGAGCCACCGCCGCTCTTGCCCGCGGCGAGAAGCTCGAGCTGCCGGTCATAGCCGGGGGCGACAGGTCGGTGCTCGTCGAGTTGTTGCGCCCTGACGGCCACCTCCTCATGCGAGCCGAGACAGCCGAGGCGGCGTCCGTGCGGTTGCCGGCGGATCTCGGTACGCGGCTCGGGCACCCGTTCGAGATCGGCTCGCCGCCGCGATTCGAGGTGATTGCCGTGTCGGCGGCGGGCGGCACACTCGTCGCCGTCGTGTCGGTCATGAGCGAGGTCAGCACGCTCTCCGATCTCCTCCGCCTCAACCTGATCGTGGGCGCAATCGTTCTTGCGCTGCTCGCGCTGGTTGCGGCGATCGTCCTGACACGGAGTCTCCGCCCACTGCGGAGGATCGCAATGACAGCCGATGCGATCGTCGCCGGCGACCTCGGAGCGCGCGTTCCCGACGCACCGCGGAGAAACGAGATCGGCCGTGTCGCGACAGCGTTGAATCGGATGCTCGCCGAGAACCAAGCTGCGTTTGCCGCACGTGACTCGACGGAGTCGCGTTTGCGGCAGTTCCTGGCGGACGCCTCGCACGAGCTCCGAACGCCGCTGACCTCGATCCGAGGCTATGCGGAGCTGTTTCGCCGTGGCGCAGACCGCCGACCCGATGACCTGGCGCGCGTGATGCGTGCGATCGAGGACGAAGCAACCCGCATGTCGCAGCTGGTCGAGGACCTGCTTCTGCTGGCGCAACTCGACGATGCGCGCCCGCTCGTGCTGCACCGAGTCGCGCTCGACGATCTCGTCGAAGCCGCCATCGACGCCGCGCGCGCGGTCGAGCCCGACCGGCCGATCCACTTCGAGCTCGCCCAGAGACCACTGACCGCCGAGGTCGACGAGGGCCGGATTCGCCAGGTGCTGGACAACCTGCTCGCGAATATCCGCCAACACACCCCGGCCGGGGCACCGGCGTTCCTTTCGCTGCGAACCTCCGATGGTCAGGCCGTGTTGACGGTCGAAGACACGGGACCGGGCGTGCCCGAACGCGACCGCGACGTCGTCTTCGACCGGTTCTCGCGGCCGGACGAATCGCGACACCGGGATCTCGGCGGCGCCGGCCTCGGCCTCGCGATCGTCCGCTCGATCGTAACCGCCCACGGCGGCACGATCGAACTGCGAGCTGCGCAGCCGCACGGGTCGGTGTTCGAGATTCGCCTGCCCTTGACCCACGAGACAAGCTCTCCGGGAACTCTCAGCTAGCGCTCGCATTCAGCTCAGCCGCAGCTGGTCTTCTGAACTGAGACGCACGTCGCGTCGCCAGTCAAAGGAGCCAGCATGATCGAGGCACGAAATCTCACCAAGCGCTACAGCAACACGACGGCTGTCGACGACCTGACGTTCAAGGTCAAGCCCGGCGTCGTCACGGGCTTCCTCGGACCAAACGGGTCGGGCAAGTCGACGACGATGCGCATGATCCTCGGGCTCGACGCGCCTTCTGCCGGTGACGTCACGGTCAACGGCAAGCACTACGCCGAGCACAGAGCCCCACTCCACGAGGTCGGCGCCCTGCTCGAGGCCCGCTCGATCCACCCAGGACGCTCCGCCTACAACCATCTCCTTGCACTCGCGCAGACCCACGGCATCCCTCGCCGCCGCGTTGACGAGTTGATCGAGCTCGTGGGGTTGGAGGCGGTGGCACGCAAGCGGGCCGGCCAGTTCTCGCTTGGGATGGGGCAACGACTCGGAATCGCGGCCGCACTTCTCGGCGACCCGGAGGTCGTGATGCTGGACGAGCCGGTCAACGGCCTCGACCCGGACGGGATCCGCTGGATCCGCGACCTGATGAAGCAGCTCGCCGCCGAAGGCCGCACGGTGTTTCTCTCGTCGCACCTGATGAGCGAGATGGCCCTCACCGCCGACCACCTGATCGTGATCGGCCGCGGCCGCCTGATCGCCGACCTGTCGGTCGACGAGTTCATCCGCCGCCATTCGCGAAACATCGTGCGCGTCCGCTCCCCGCAGACGACCGAGCTCGCCGCGTTCCTCGCGAGCCCCGGCGTGTCGATCGACGTTGTCGAGCGCGGCCTGCTCGAGATCGAAGGCCTGACGGCCGCGCAGGTCGGCGAGCGGGTAGCCGGGAGCCGATTCGTCCTCCACGAGCTCACACCCCAGCAGGCATCCCTCGAGGAAGCGTTCATGAGCATGACGCGAGACGAGGTCGAGTACCACGCCACAGCATCCATCCCCGAAACCGAGAAGGTCGAGGCAATCGCAGCATGACCGCCACCACGCTCTCAACCATTAGCTCCCTCCCGAAGAAAAGCCCCGCCACTCGAGTCACACAGCGGCGAGTCGCGCTGTCCGAGTGGACGAAGCTCTTCTCGCTCCGCTCGACGCGCTACACCCTGCTCGC
>CAZDGY010000814.1:0-3463 GCA_964504685.1 uncultured Kofleriaceae bacterium
CGGCGTCAAGCGGGTCGTTACCGCTCACGTCCCGCTGCGCAACATGTTCGGCTACTCGACGGACTTGCGCAGCGCCACCAAGGGCGGCGCCACGTTCTCGATGCAGTTCCAGGCATACGACACGATGCAGTCCGCGTAGTCACGGCGCGTTGATGCACGTCATGAGGCCGGTGTCCGATGTCGCGCTCGGAATCGAGACCGTGCACTGGTTCGTGCTCCCTGCGCACAGACCTGCCGTCGTCGGGGTCACGATGAGCTCTAGCGGCAGCACCAGACCGCGCGCAGATCCATCCGGCGTGAGCGCGAGCATGAGCGTCGTCATCGGCGCTATCGGGTTCACCGCCAACGCCGTCCAATCACCGCCGAGCGAAAGCTCGATCGCGCACAATTCCGATTGCTGGGAGACGCTGACGTCCGCGTCGCTGTTCGGTATGGACGCGTTGTTGTCGTAGGGCGGACCGCCCACGCCGATCTCGATGTCGATCATCGGTGCGGTACAGATCGCGCCGTCGGGCTGCACCGTCGCGGTGATCATCTGCGCGCACGGGTCGCCGCTCGCGACGTCGACCGCCACTTCGCACACGACCGCTCCGTACGTCTCCGATGGCGTCGCGATGATGTCTGCCAGCGACGCGTACGGGGTCGTCGTGTCGGTACAATAGCCCGTAGGCACACACCACTTCGTGAGGTTCTGCGCAGTGATCGTGTCTGGGCACGAGCTCGATGTCACCTTGCCGTCTTTGCACGGCTGCCCGACGACCATGCAGTCGTCCTCGACGGAGTACGGCGCGACGCAGGTCGAATCGTCCGAGGCCCGGCCCATCGAATCGTACTCGTGGTCGTCGCATTCGAGCGATTGGTTGTTCATGTTCGACGACGCGTGATAACCGTCGCAGTCGAGATCGACGTATGGCGCGACGGTGGTCGCGGTATCGGTGTCGACGACGATCGCCGCCGCGAGCGGCTTACCAGCCCCATCGAGCCCGTTGTAGTACGCGCATTCCTTCGGCCCTTGATCAGCGGACGGGTTGCTAGGTCCCCACTCTGCGGCCTCGAAGCCAGCTGCGGGATCGACCGGCTGCAGCTTCAGCAGGTAGACCGGAGCCGACGAATCAGACAGATCGATCGCGGTGGCGGCCGCATCGATCCCATTGTCCTCGAACGCGATCACCATGCTGAGCGTCGGCAGTGGCTCCGAGATATCGAGAACGAGATCCGCGGGGACGTTGGGGACGAGGTGCGGCCCGATCTTGTCGACCGCGTACGCTTGGACTTGATCGATCGCCAGCTGGTTGGCTGCGATCTCTGACAACGGCGCGTTTCGCGGAACGGTTCCGAAGTAGAGCTCGATGTGATCGCCGGGATTGACCGGCACGATCTCGATCTCCGCGACGACGTCGACAGGCTTGTTGCGACACGCCGCGAGCAGCACGAAGAAGCACAAGCGCCGCATCGGTCTCCTCATTGCCTCGCGATCAGTTGGCTGAGGCAATCGTCAAATGACGGGTCGTCGAGCAGGGTCTGAGAACAGGTCGGCATGTCAAGGCACTGGTCGGTCGACATCGCCGCCGTGAGGTCGACCGCGACGACGCTGCCGCGACCCGTCGGGGGCGAGATCGCGAGCAGGATCGTCGTATCGGGCTGCATCCACGTACCGGTGATCGTCAGCGTTGCGCTCGTGCAGTCGGGCGAAGGGCTGACGACGATCGCCGCGTCCTGTCCGTGGTCGGTGATGTCGAGCTCGGGCGAAAACCCTTCGCCCGGGAGACCGAGCTGAACGTATGGCGGTGTCAGGCTGGTGCAATCGGTGCCGAGGAGAGGGAGCCCCTTGGGTGGAAGTAGGAACGTCACGGCGTAATCAGCACAGACCTGCGAGTCCTGATCGTACGGGACCTCGCACGTGGCCACCGGCAGCGGACCCGCGCTCGGGTTTTCGGTGCAGCCGAGGTCGGTCGGGCACGCGGTGCAGAACGCAGTCGGCACGCAGTAGTTGGTCGCGTTGTCTGCTTCGACCAGCTGGTCTGCGGCTGGGCAATTCGATTCCGGCTTTCCGTCACTACACACCGGCGCGGTCGCGTAGCAGTACGGCGTACTCGCGCCCGGGGCCGTGTACATACCGGCGCACACCACGGTATCGAGCGTCGCTGGGGCGCCGACCGCATCGTAGACCGTGTCGTCGCATTCTTCGGACATCGCGTTCATCGCATCCCGGTGCGGAAAGCCGTCGCAGTCGTGATCCGAGTACGGCGCGACCGACGTGCCCGCGAACGTATCGGCATCGACGACGATCGCGACATCGAGCGGGGTGCCGAGGTTGTCGCGACCGTTGAAGTATTCGCACTCGTCCTCGGGATGCGGTGGTGCGCGAGTCGGATCGGGTTGCCACACGGTCGCGAACGGGCCACTCATGTTGGTCGCCACCGGGTCCGAGCGGACCGGCGCCAGCGTCAGCGTGTAGCTGTTGAGCGCGCCTGCGTTGGTCTCGACCTGAGTGACCTTGGCCGCAGCGGCGAACTTGTGGCCGTCGCTCGTCTGCTCGAGCGCCAACACGAAGCTCAGCGCCGGCGTCGCCGCGGGTTGCTCGACGGTGATGATCGTCTGCGCGCGATCCGACTTCGTCCCGACCGAATGCGGCTTCAGTTGGTCGGCGGCGTAGTACGTCGCTCCCGAGATCGCGTACTGCGCGAACCCCGAGATCGAGATCGAGCTCGTTCCTCTTGTGGTGCCGAAGTAGAGGTCGACGGTGTCGCCGGGCTGGCCGGGCTCGATCACGAGCTCGAGCCCGGTCGGGTGCGTGGCGCATGCGGCGAGCGCGATCGCGACGACCACCGATCCGCACCTCATCACCACCCACGATACGCCCGTTCGTTCGATAGCGCCTTATCGAAGTGCGCGAACATGCGGCCGAAAAGTTGGTCGCATGATCTCCCACCTCGACCATTACGCGCATGGCTCAACGCATGCGCGCGGCAGTTCTGCCGCGCATCGCGCCGCTCGCAGACCCGGTCGCCGCACCGGTGGTCAAGTGGGTTGGCGGTAAGACCCGATTGCTCCCCGAGTTGCTCGCTCGGATCCCGGCCAAGTTTGGCCGTTACTACGAGCCGTTCGCCGGCGGCGCTGCGCTGTTCTTCCGGCTCGCGCCCGAGCGCGCCGTGCTCGCTGACAGCAACGCCGATCTGATCGGGCTGTACACCGCGCTGCGCACCGACGTCACACCCGAGCGTTTGAAGGATCGCTTCTATCTGCTCAAAGGCATCAACGGCTCCATGCCCGAGCTGGAGAAGGCTGTCAGTTCGTATGCCCTGGATGATTATTACCAGAAGGCTTATAGCCTGCTCTTGTCGGGCCAGGCGCGCAACGCGTTCGATCTGGAGCAGGAAAAGCCGGAAACCCGCGACCGGTATGGACGCACCACCTTTGGCCAGGGCGCTTCGGTCTCAGTGACCACCCAGTTGACCCCCGC
>CAZDGY010000815.1:0-3455 GCA_964504685.1 uncultured Kofleriaceae bacterium
TCCGAGAAGCCCGGGCAGGCGCCGGTACCGCCGGCGAGGATCGTGCTGAGCGGCTTGCCACCGACCAGCGGTAGATCGGCCGGCAACTTCGTGTTGTTCGCGTCGGTCTCGGTCATAAATCCGACGAGCAGGCCGTTGACGACTTGGGTCGCCGGCGAGCCGGTGTAGGTCGCGGCGATCCGGGCGTCGTGGAGCGTTAGCGGAATCCCGACGATGTTGACCGCGATCGTCGTCGCCGCCGATGCGAAGCATGGCCCGGTCGTGGTCGTCACCGCGGGCGAATACGGCTTCACCGTGCCGGCGATCGTCGCGAGACACGTCCCGGCCGATTGGTTCGTCGCGGTCAACGTCACCGGCGCCTCCGCGCCCGGTTTGCACGAGGTCGACGCGAGCGGCGCCGTACAATTGGCGAAGTAGAGCTGGAGCGGCGGCATGTCGGCGTTGACCTGATCGAGCGGTCGGAACACCAGCATCGGCGACAAGTCGAGCATGCCGTCGCCGTTGCTGTCGGTCGTGATCTCGGACACCAGCTGGTCGTTGACCGACGGCTGGCCGAGCAACTTGTTATCGGTGACGTCGCGGCAGCCGAGGATCGGCACGTTGATCCAGGTATGCGGATCGCGCAGCGCGAGCATGTTGAACCGGAATGCGGTCGCTACGGTGTGGGTGTGGCACGTGTTGTCGCACGCGTCGGTGTTGTTCGTATTGCCGTCGTCGCACTGCTCGCCCGCTTCGACGACGCCGTTACCGCACACCGGCGTGCAGTCGTTGTCGTCGTTCGCGTTCGCGCCGGGTGGGCAGCAGCCATCGCCGTTGATCGGCATCGTGATCGCCGGGTAGACGCACGCCGCGGTGCACGTGCCCGGATTCGACAGCACGTTCGACGTGCAGGCGATGCCGTCGTCGCACGTCGTCGGGCACTTGCCGGCGCCGGTCGCGATCGCCGTGTCACACGTTTCGCCGACATCGACGAAGCCGTTGCCGCACGCCGCGCTGCAGTCGTTGTCATCGCCGGGGTTCGCGCCGGGCGGGCAACAGCCATCGTTGTTGATCGGCATCGTGATCGCGGTGAACGTGCACATCGCTTGGCACGTGCCGCCGCTAACCAGCGTGTCGGTCGTGCACGATTGATTGTCGTTGCAGGACTCCGGGCAGGCGCCCGCGCCGGCGACGATGCCCGGATCGCACAGCTCGCCCGCTTCGAGCACGCCGTTGCCGCACATCGCGGTGCAGTCGTTGTCGGTGTTCGCGTTCGCGCCGGCCGGGCAGCAGCCGTCGCCATCGATCGGCGAGGTGATCGGCGAGTACACGCATTGCGCGGTGCAGCCCGAGCCTTCGAGCACATCGGTCGTGCACGCATCGCTGTCGTCACACGCGGTCGGACACGAGCCCGGTCCGCTCGCGATCGACGTATCGCAAGTCTCGCCTTGATCGCTATCGACGACGCCGTTGCCGCACGTGAAGTGGCACATCGAGTCGCAGTACGAGTCTGCTTTCGTGTCGCCGTCGTCGCAGTCTTCGCCAGGGTCGACGATGCCGTTGCCGCACGTCGCGTTCGCCGCGTCGATCGTCGGCCCGCCGCCATCGCCGGTCGCGTTCGCCGTGAAATGACACGCCGCCGCCGTCGCTAAGATAAGGAGCGCGAGCCCGTGCTTCGCCATATCCGAACATCATACGTGCCCACCCCCGACCTCCCGCAAATCTTACGTTGCGCGTCGCGTCGCCGACACGTCGGGGGCCCTACGACCGCGCCAAGGGCAGCAACGGCCGGCGCATGTGCGCGACCGCCTCGGGGTCCGCGGGCACGGCCTCGCCCGAGGCGAGCTCGAGCTCGAATCCGGCGTCGCGGATCATCTCGTGATCGCTGTACGCGGTCGCACCGCCGGTCGTGAGATAGCCCTGCGTGAAGATCGAGTTCGCGGGATACAGCGCGAACACTTGCAGCGAGCGCAGCGTCAGCTCGCGCCCGCCGGCGACGCGCAGATCGGTGCGCGGATGGACGAACCGGAACATGCATAGCGCGCGCAACGCGAACCCGGGTTGGACGAGCGGATAGCCGGCGAGCGGCGTGCCCGGCCGCGCGTCGAGGAAGTTGACCGGCACGCTGTCGACATCGAGCTCGCGCAGCGCGAACGCGAGGTCCAGCAGATCCTCTTCGCTCTCACCCAGGCCGACGATCCCGCCGCAGCAGGTGTCCATGCCGGCGGCCTTCGCGAGCTGCACGGTCTCGACCCGATCGCGCCACGTGTGGGTCGACACGATCTTGCCGTAGTGGCGTTCGCTAGTCTCGAGGTTGTGGTTGAACCGATCGACGCCGGCCGCCGCGAGCCGCTGCGCCTTCGCGGCGGTGAGTAGGCCGAGCGACGCGCACAGCTCGATGTCGAGCTCGGCTTTGATCTTCTGCGCCGCATCGCAGATCGTGTCGAGGTCGCGCTGCGAAGGTCCGCGGGTCGCGGTCACCATGCAGTAGCGCTTTGCTTTCGCGGCATGCGCGCGCCGGGCACCGGCGACTAGATCGTCGACCGCGATCATCGGCGCTTCGCCGCTCGGCGACGCGTGCTTGCTCGACTGCGAGCAGAACCCGCAGTCTTCAGGGCACGCGCCGAGCTTGGCGTTCTCGAGCACGTGGAGCGACACCCGCCGACCCCAATGCGTGCGGCGAACGCGAAACGCGGCGTCGAGCAACGCGAGCAGCTCGTCTTCGGGCGAGTGCAACACAACACGCGCTTCGTCGCGCGTCGGTGTGCGTCCAGCGAGTACGGCGTCGGCGAGCTGCTGCCACATGGTGGAGCACCCTAACGCGCCGAAGGGAGGCGATCAATCAGCGTCGCCGCGTCCGCACAGACCACCGCCGCGATAACATCGCGGGATGCAATCTTGGTGTGCGGCTGCGATCCTCGCGTTCGCCGCGCACGGGTGCTGGTGTCGAAGCGCCAACGAGGCGTCTCCCCATCCGAGCGCCGCGCCGCCCGAGGCTGCGGTCGCGATCGACGCGGCGCACCTGTCGCCTCCCGATGCACCGCCCCGAGCGCTCCCCTCGCAGCTCACCGGCCTGTTCCCCGACCGCCGTCCCGAGATCCCACCCGCGCTCGGGATCCGGTTCGGCGAATCGATCGAAGAGGCGCGAGCCAAACTACCGCCGGCTTATGCCGTTCCGAGGATCAACGTCTTCGAGGATGAAGGCCTCGTCAAACAGGTGTACGTCGAGGAGCTCGCGGCGACGACCGAAGATCTGCGCGTGCTGTGGGGCGAGGACAGGACCTACGGTGATAACTGGTTAGATCCCGAGCGCGGCGTGCGCGCGATCGCGACTGAG
Organism: uncultured Kofleriaceae bacterium; assembly: GCA_964504685.1. Taxonomy (GTDB): domain Bacteria; phylum Myxococcota_A; class Polyangia; order Haliangiales; family Haliangiaceae; genus JABFXX01. Next base: position 3,317 of record CAZDGY010000815.1, read on the forward strand.
TCCGCAGGGGGCATCACGATTCGCATCGAGCGGTATCAGCCGCTCGCACAGCTGCTCGAGCGGCTGCCGCTCCGGCCAGGGATCGGCGCGCGTGAGTTGGCAGCGGCCGTCGGTGGCGAACCGCGAACCGATCTACGGG
>CAZDGY010000816.1:0-1140 GCA_964504685.1 uncultured Kofleriaceae bacterium
GTCCTCGGCGATCGATCAGCTGAAGAGCATCACCGACTGGCAGCAGTACGGCGGTGCGCCGCTGTTGGGGTTCGCGCATCCGTTCATAAAGGCGCACGGCCGCTCGAACGCGCGCGCGGTTCAGAATGCGATCAAAGTCGCGCACAAAGCGCTCGCCGGCAACCTGACCGGCAACATCGCGCGAACGATGGCCGAGCTCGACGACCGCGCGAAGCGGCGCACCGCAGGCGAGTAGCGGCGATGGCCGAAATCCGCGGCGGCTGCCACTGCGGCAACATCTCGGTCACTGCCGAGCTGACCCGCGCGACCACGGAGTATCGCCCGCGCGCGTGTGACTGCGACTTCTGCCGCAAGCACGGCGCCGCCTATCTATCGGATCCAGCCGGATCGCTGCGCATTGCGATCCGAGACGCGCGCGCGACCGCGGCCTATCGCCAAGGCAGCGGCACCGCCGAGTTTCTCGTGTGTACGACGTGCGGCGTACTGGTCGCGGTGCTGTACCGCGACGATCGGATCTACGCCGCGCTCAATGCGAACGCTGTCGTCGCAGAGCTCGCCCCGACGCAACCGGTATCACCAAAGCAGCTCGCGACCGACGACAAGGTCGCGCGTTGGCGAGCCGTATGGTTTGCCGACGTCGTAGTCGGCTAACCGTCGCCGAACGTCACTGCGGGACAGTGGTGTGCGCCCGGCTCCGCGCGGCGCTCGGGTCAAGCCATTCGTACGACGCGGGCGGCCGGTGACGGTCGCTTGTGCGAGCTGGTGCGCGGTTGAAACTTGAACGCGATGTTGATTCGCGGCTCGAAGCAATCGCGCGCAGGAGGCGATCCGCGGTGGCGCAGGCTGCCGTCGAACACGATCAACCGGCCGGGGCGCGGCGCGACGACGTGGCTCGGCTCGGCCCCGTCGTAAAACACGGTCTCGCCTTGCCACTCGGGCTCCCACTCGAGGTTCGCGCAGAACAGCGCGGTCGCACCGTCGGGGGCGTCGACGTGCGCGTGGTGAACTTCGCCGTACACGTTGAAGTTGACGTAGATCCGATCGAGGACCAGCCGCGGCGTCGTGATCTGGCTCACCAGCGCGATCACGTCCTCGAAGAACGGCAGCTTCGCGGCCGCGGCCGCAATGACGGCACGCCAC
>CAZDGY010000816.1:1150-3453 GCA_964504685.1 uncultured Kofleriaceae bacterium
TCGGGCGGCGTCATCGAGTCGTACGCGCCCCAATGGAAATGGCTCGCGCGCATCTGTTGGTACAGGACGCGCAGCGTCTTGTTCGCGAACAGGTCATCGAACACGAGGACCTCGCGCTCACCGATCGCGAACCGACGGGTCGGCGCGTGGCGTGCCCCGATCTCGGGAGCAAACGTGATCATCGCGCGACTCTACGCGACGCCTCAGGTCGACGACACGCGGTGCGTGAGGTTCTGCGGCGTGTTCGTGTGGGTCTCGCCCTTTCCGCCGCCGACGACACTAGCGAGTTGGCTAGGCCGGAGGGCGGTGCGCTTGAGGGTGATCGTGACCGGGGTGGCTTTGCGGGTCTTCTTCATGACGCTACAGATTCCGGGCTACGCAGTTGTCGCAGCGCGGACCGCAGCTGTTACCGCCCTGATACGAGGCGCGTGACCCGCATCAACCCGCTATACTGGGGCGCGATGGGGTCGCGTTCACTGCTGCGCCGATTCGCGAACATCCCGACGATGCTCGGCGAGCGCATCGGGCTCCTCGAGCCCGAGCTCGCGCCGTTGCCCGCAGGCAGGCGCCCCCCGCGCCATACGTTCCGCTGGGACCTCGATAAGACCTACCTGCGCACCGAATTCGATTCGCTCAAAGACCTGGCGAAGAGCGCGATCGAGAACGCCGCGGACAAACAGGCGTTTCCGGGGGCAACCGCGCTGCTCCGCGCGTTGCGCAACGACGATCACCGGATCTGCATCGTGTCGGGCAGCCCGACCCAAATGCGGCAGGTGTTGATGACGAAGCTCGCGCTCGACGGCGTCGAGTACGACGAGTTCGTGCTGAAGAACAATCTCAAGAACATCCTACGCGGCCGGTTCCGGTCGATCCGTGCCCAGATTCCGTACAAGCTGCCCGCGATGTTGCGGTCGCGGATCGTCGCGCCCGCGGAGTGCGAAACGCTGTTCGGCGACGATGCCGAAGCCGACGCGATCATCTATTCCCTCTATGCCGACCTCGTCGCGGAACGCGTCAGCCTGTCGGATCTAGAGCGCGTGCTCGTCGCCTCGCGCGCCTACGACGACGATGCGCAACACGTCCTCGATCTCGCGCGCTCGGTGCCGAAGGGCGATGCGATCCGGCGCGTGTTCATCCATCTCGATCGGCGATCGCCGCCGCTCGGGTTCCGCCGCTTCGGGCCACGCCTCGTCCCGGTGTTCAACTACTTCCAGACCGCGCTCGTGCTCTACGAAGACAAGGTGCTCAGCGCACGGCAAGTGATCTTCGTCGCTCTCGAGATGCTCGACTCCGAACAGTACGAGCTCGGCCACCTCGCGACGAGCGTGCAGGATGTCATTCGCCGCGGTCGGATCAAGCGCGAGACCGCGCTACAGCTCGCCGAGGAAGCGAACGAGGCCGCGCAATCGGGCGCGCTGTCCGGCCGCACCGACCTGCCTCCGTTCGAGCGCATCGCCGAAGCGTTTCGCGATCGCGTGCGCGAGCTGGGCGGTCAGCCGGTCGAGGTCCCGACCGAGGAACCGCTCGACTACGTGCGACTGGTCGACGAAGAGCACGAGAATCGCCGGACGCGACGCAAGCACGGGATGGCGTGATGGCGACGAAGCGGGACGGCGCCGACGACCGGGCGCAGGCGCTGGCCGCGACAGAAGCGCGCCTCGGTGTCCGGTTCCCGGACGACTACCGCGCGTTCGTGCTCGATCGGCCGAGCTATCACGTCATGGTGAAGCACATCCGGCTGCATGCGGTCGAGCGGTGCGCGCGGACAGGCGGCGACCAGGCTGTTGCCATCGGCGAGGCCTTCTTCGACGGCCACACCGAGCTTGTGTTCAAGGCACAACGCCGGCGCCTATCCGACATCGTCTACGAGCTTCAGGACGGCCGGTACACGCGCCGACCTCGATTCGCCGAGCTCGTCGCGCGCGACCCGGGTGGCGCAGCGCTCTCCAACGCGCCGGAGCTGCGACTCGCCGAGAGGTTGGCCGGGTTCGCCCGCCGCTGCCCATGCGGCCGGGAGGTGCGGGTCGGAGAGCTGTGCAGCTGCATGCGTGTCGCGAGCAAGAACGACCCCGCCTACGAGCTGTCGGTGGACGAACTTGCCGCCGCGCGCGCCGAGCTGCCTCACGTGGTGCTCGCAGCCGAGCTGGCGCGCGACCTCAAGACCGCGGGACATGCAGTACCGGCCGGCCCGAAACAGCTCGCCGCGGCCGCACTCGTGCTGCAGAGCTCCCCACCAGCCGACGCCGCGCCGCGGTTGCTCGCGACGTGGCGCGACACTGGGATGTCGATCGATCTCGACGAGG
>CAZDGY010000817.1:0-3452 GCA_964504685.1 uncultured Kofleriaceae bacterium
CCAGCGGCGCTGCGTGCATCGTGGCGGCGACCTGGTCGACGGGATCATCGCGCGCGGCCACGTGGTCTGCGCGAATCACGGCTGGCGGTTTTCGACTGCGACCGGACGGCACGACGAAGCATCAGATGTGTGTCTGGTCAGCTATCCGGTGCGCGTCAACGGCGAGCACATCGAGATCGATCCGGCGCCACGCACGCTGCGTGGGTTCTAAGGAGCGTAATGACGACGAAACCGACTGTGACGTTGATCGAAGGCGATGGCATCGGGCCGGAGATCGCGAGTGCCACCGTGCGCGCGGTCGAGGCTGCCGGCGGCTCGCTAACCTGGGAACGCGCCGATGCCGGCGCGGGCGCGGTCGAACGCAAAGGCGATCCGTTGCCGCAAGCGACGATCGATTCGATCAAGCGCACCGGGTTGGCGCTCAAGGGCCCACTCGCGACGCCGAGCGGCGGCGGTTATCGCTCGGTCAACGTGACGTTGCGCCAGCAGTTCGATCTCTATGCGAACGTCCGGCCGGTGCGCACGATCGCAGGCGTACCGTCGCGCTACACCGGTGTCGATCTCACGATCGTGCGCGAGAACACCGAAGACCTCTACGCCGGCGTCGAGCACTACATCGATCCGCGCCGCACCGCGGCCGAATCGATCGCGATCATCACGAAGTTCGGCAGCGAGCGAATCATCGTCTACGCGTTCGAGTACGCGCGCCGACACGGACGCAAGAAAGTCACGCTCGTGCACAAAGCGAACATCTTGAAGATGTCGAACGGCCTGTTCCTCGACACCGGCCGCGAAGTCGCCAAGCGCTATCCCGACATCGCGTTCGACGACATGATCGTGGATGCGACCGCGATGAAGCTCGTGATCGCGCCCGAGCGGTTCGACGTCATCGTCACGATGAACCTGTTCGGCGACATCTTGTCCGATCTGACCGCCGGGTTGGTCGGCGGCCTCGGCGTCGCACCTGCGGCCAACATCGGCGACAACAGCGTCGCGATGTTCGAAGCCGTGCACGGGACCGCGCCAGATATCGCGGGCAAGGGCATCGCGAACCCGACCGGCTTGATGTTGTCGGCGGCGATGCTGCTCGATCACGTCGCGCAGACCGAGGCGGCAGCGCGGTTACGCAAGGGCATCTACGCGGCGCTCGGCCATGCGGAGACCCGCACCGGTGACCTCGGCGGCACAGCGAATACACAGACGTTCACCGACGCGGTGATTCGCGGGCTCGGGTAGTCCGGCCGCGAGTCGTACCTTCTGCGCAGGGAGCGCTGAGGACGACTGTTCACGTCTGCTCGAGCCCGGGTCGGAAGTCTCCAGCGCCGATCGCGTCAAACGATGCTCCGCGACGCGATCGAGTCGAGGCATGCCAGCTGCAATCGCTCGAGGTCGTGGGGACGCTTTCGGACTACGTCGTCGATACCGTGCTCGCAAGCACCCACGACGAGGCGAGCTTCGAGGCTACGCACGTTGTCCTACCTCGACGCGCGATCGTAACGGTCGCGACCGCGGCGACGGCATCCGCGCGCTTGGTCCGCGAGGCTTGCTTGTGCGACGAGCTCCGCCATCCCGGCGCGCCCCGGATCTACGACTGCGGGCTGAGCGATGACGGCCTGCCGTGGATCGCACGCGAGCTCGTCGACGGCGATCCCTGCGAGCTGAGCGCGAGCGCGCGGACCACCGAAGCCGGCCCGACCGCCGCGATCGAGATCGCGGAGCTGCTATGCGGCGTCGCCGATGTCCTCGCATACGCGCACGCGCGGGGGATCATTCATGGCAACCTGTGGCTCGAAGCGATCGTGCGCGACCGCGGGACGCGCGGCTTTCCGATTTGCGTCGTCGACTGGCGGCGCGTTCGACGCGGCCCGGCGATCGAGGGCGCGGCCGATGTCCAGGCACTCGGCATGGTCGCATATGCGTTGTTGCCCGATGGCGCCGACGATCGCCTTTGGCGCGAGCTCGCGACTCTGGCCGACGCGATGCTCGTACCTGCTGGCATCCGTCCGAGCGCCGCCGAGGTGAGTGCTCGCGCTGCCGCGCTCGTTGTGGCGTTGCGTCGCGGCGCCGAGACGGCGGCATCCCTCGCTTCGCGCTCGAACACGATGCCGATGCCGCTCCACGACGATTGGGCGCGCGGCACCGGCGAGGTGGTGATGATCGAAGAGGTGGCGCTCGACGTCGACCTTTCACGCGATCCGGAGCTGGACGCTGCGGACGAAGCACTCGACGCCGCGTTCGCGCGCGCGTTCGATCCACCGACGGTGGACCATGGATAAGCTACGAGCGAGTTAAGCTCAGACCGTGACGGTCGTTAGCTTCTGGAACGAAGCATAGAGCTTCTCGATCGCGCCGATCGACGCGTAGCCGAGCGCGGCCGCGCATTCGCCAAGGCGCACACCGGGCAGCCGGTCTTGCATCTGCAGCGCGCGAAACAGCTGGAAGCGATCGAGCGTCTCGGTCTCGACTAGGTACTCGCCGAACGCGACTTCCTTCAGACCGTCCTCGACGACCTCGATCCCTTTGCTCGAATACTCGAAGTAGTGCAGCAGGTCGGGGGCATTGGTCGTTTGGCGGCGGGCGGCGACGTGCATGGCGATACTCCTGCCCGCAGCAAGAGCATATGGCGTGCCACGGCGATCGCGTCTCGGCCGACGAGGGTCCGAGGCCTTGCGCCCCGATTCGCGCCGCGTGGCAACGGCAGTTGCCAGCGCTACCGGCAACTGCGGGATCGCACTGGCTACTGAGGCAGCGTCGGTTGACAAAGTGAACACCGTCCCCGAGCTAGCTCGGCAGGCGTTCGCCCATCGAACCGCGGCTCGGGGCCGCGGGCGGTGGGATCGCTGGCTCGGGCTCGGTGGGCGGTGGCGCGTCACCGAGCGCGACCGCGAGTGCGTCGTCGATCTTCGTCATGTAGCGAAGGTCGAGCTGGTTGCGCACTTCCTCGGGGATGTCGAGGGTGTCCTTCTGGTTGCGCTCCGGGAGGAACACGATCTTGATGCCGGCGCGGTGAGCGGCGAGCACCTTCTCTTTGATCCCACCGACCGGCAGCGCGTGACCGCGCAGATCGATCTCGCCGGTGATCGCGACGTCGTTGCGAATCGGTCGGCGCGTGAACACCGACACGATCGCGCAGGTCAGCGCGACACCCGCGGATGGACCATCCTTCTTGACCGCGCCTTGCGGCAAGTGGATGTGGAGGTCCTGCGACATGATCTTGTCGTGATCGATGCCGAGGCGCGCCGCATTCGCGCGCACCCACGACACTGCAGCGGTCGCGCTCTCCTTCATCACGTCGCCCATCTGGCCGGTGAGCTTGAGCTCGCCCTTACCGGGATAGGCGCGGGTCTCGATGAACATGATGTCGCCGCCGACCGGCGTCCATGCGAGGCCGGTCACGACGCCTACCTCGGGTTTGCGCTCCGCGGAGTCCGACACGAACCGCGGCGGGCCGA
>CAZDGY010000818.1:0-3448 GCA_964504685.1 uncultured Kofleriaceae bacterium
CGGTCTCGCAAGCGACGCGGCTGTACGGATCGGCCGCGAGGCACGCGTCGAGGACGCTGTCGCTGACCGCATCGCAGAGCTTGTCGGGGTGACCTTCGGTGACGGACTCGGACGAGAACAGATAACTGGCCATGTGGGTGGCGGGACTATTCAGCGATGCCCCCCCGCTGTCAACGACGGAACGCGGTACGATAATCCCGTGGGTATCGCGCGCGTTTGGCTCGGTCTTGCCGTCGCCATCACACTCGGTGGCAGCGGCTGCGGCGGCCACCCCCCGCAGCCCAAGCGAGGGGTCGTCGAGAGCGACCTCGGCTCGTGGCATTTCCGCCGGTTTCAGCCGGTCCTCGACGTCGAGGTCTGGGTCGAGAACAACAAGGCCGAGGCCTTCACGGCGAGCTACATCGCCGACCTCGCCGAGAAGAAGGGTCACGTCGAGGACAAGGACGTCGTGAACGTTTTTGTTACGCGGTACGAAAAGGACGACGGCGTGCTGCGCGAGACCGTCAAGCTCGCGCGCCGGCTCGCGGCCGAGCAGGGCTACCAGGTCGAAGAGGACAAGGTCGGCGGCGCCCGCGCGCTCAGGATCAACGGCCACGGCGAGGCGTGGGTGATGTGGGCCGCGAAGAATCATGTCGTCAAGGTCGGCGGCCGTGGTCACTCCGACGTGCCGGCGGCGGTGATCTCGAGCTATGCGTCGCGCTATCCATCCGCGATTCCCGGCGGCGCGCTCGAGGGCCCGTTGCCCGCGGGGCCGGACAACGTCGGGCCGAAACAGCCGGACAAGGATGCGTACGATCCGAGCAACCCGAAAGCCGATCTCGATCGCTACGATCCGAAGAAAGCGAAGATCAAGAAAGACGACGACAAGTCGGGCGAACGCCCGGCGCGTAGCTCCGGCAAGGCCGGAGCGGAGGTTGACGACAAGCCGGCCGACGAGCAGCTGACGCCGACCGACTCGTCGCACGACAAAGACAAGGACGACTCGAAGGCAAAGGACGCCAAGGACAAGTCGAAGTCCAAGTCGAAGTCGAAGACCAAGCCCAAGCCCAAGTCGGACGACGACGAAGATTAGCCAGTGTTGCGGCAATTTCGCGCGGGCACGCCTGACGCCGTAGGGTTGCTCGATCGCTCGACGCGGTTCGCGAAAGGCGTCGACGACGCCGTTACAGCGATCCTGCACGACGTCCGCATGCGCGGCGATGCGGCGGTCGCAGATTACACGCGGCGGTTCGACAATCGCGAGCCGCCTTACGAGCTAACGGTCGCAGCGCGCGACGCGCTCGCCGATCGAGTCGCGACGCCGGTGTTGCGCGCACTCGAGCTCGCAGCGGCGCGCATTCGTTCGTTTCACGAGTGCCAGGTCGACCACGATCTCGACGTCACGCTCGACGGCGTGCGGCTCGAATTGCGCGGGACGCCACTCGCGCGCGTCGGCTTGTACGTCCCGGGCGGCACCGCGCGCTATCCGTCGAGCGTGCTGATGACCGCGATCCCGGCGGTCGTCGCCGGCGTCGGCGAGATCGTGATGGTGACACCGGGCGCGTCGCCCGAGGCGATGGCGGCTGCGCGCCTCGCACGCGTCGATCGCGTGTTCGAGCTCGGCGGCGCGCAAGCAATCGGCGCGCTCGCGTTCGGCACGCAAACGATCCCGCGCGTCGACAAGATCGTCGGGCCGGGCAACGCCTACGTCGCGTCGGCAAAGCGCCAGGTCTACGGCGAGGTCGACATCGATTCGATCGCCGGCCCGTCCGAGGTGCTGATCATCGCCGACGGTGATGCGCCGGCTGCGTGGGTTGCCGCCGACTTGCTCGCGCAAGCCGAGCACGATCGCGAAGCGCGCGCGGTGCTGGTCACGACGTCGGTCGCGCTTGCTGCTGCGGTCGATCGCGAGCTCGCGCGTCAGCTCGCCGACTTGCCGCGGCGCGAGATCGCCGAGCACGCGGTGCGCAACCACGGCGCTGCGGTGATCGTCGATTCGATCGAGGCCGCGATCGCATTCGCGAACGCGTTTGCGCCCGAGCATCTCGAGCTCCAGCTCGCCGACGCACGCGCGGTCGCAGCGCGATGCACGACCGCCGGCGCGATCTTTATCGGCCGGTATTCGTCGGAGGCGGCCGGGGACTACGTCGCGGGTGGCAACCACGTGCTGCCGACTGGCGGTGCTGCGCGCTACGCCTCGCCGCTCGGCGTCGCCGACTTTCGCAAGCGCACGCAGGTGATCGAGTACAGCGCCGCAGCGGCCGCAGCCCACGCCGACGCGATCGCGGTGCTCGCCGACGCTGAAGGCCTCACCGCGCACGGCCGGTCCGCGCTGTTGCGCAAGGGCCCGCCGTGAGCCTCGATCTCGGTCCGCTCGCCGCCCGCGTGCCCGCAGCGTTGCGCGCGATCGCCGCGTATCACGTACCGCAACCGCCGGAGCTGCGCGCGAAGCTCGATGCGAACGAGCTGCCGTACGGCATGCCGGCCGAGCTGCGGGCTCGACTCGGCGCGGTGCTCGCCGATGTTCCGATCGAGCGCTATCCCGATCCGGCCGCGCGCGAGTTGCGCGCCGTCGTCGCGGCGCAGCTCGGCGTGTCGGGCGACCAGTTGACGTTCGGCAACGGCTCCGACGAGCTGATCGCGCTGTTGTGCTCGGCGTTCGAAGGCGGCGTGCTCTATCCCGTGCCGAGCTTCGTCTACTACCGGCTCGCCGCGGTCGCGCGCGGTGTCGCGCACGTCGAAGTTCCACTCTATGGAACCGCACCGCCATTCGGCGACGCTGCCCGGTCGGGGCAAGCCCGCCCGGTCGAGCGCGAGTTCGAGCTCGATGAAGCCGCGATGATTCGCGCGATCGAAACGCATCGGCCGGGTGTCGTGTTCCTCGCGCTGCCCAACAATCCGACCGGCACGCTGTGGCGGATGGAATTCGCGCTCGAGCTCGCGGCGCGATTCCGCGACGTCGCCATCGTGTCCGATGAAGCGTACCTGGCGTACAGCGGGCGCACGTTGCTCGCAGAGCTCGGCGCGCATCCAAATCTGCTGGTCATGCGGACGCTGTCGAAGCTCGGCATGGCCGGCCTGCGGGTCGGCTACTCGATCGCATCACCCGCGATCGCGGCGCTGCTCGAGCGCGTTCGTCCGCCATACAACGTCAGCGCGCTCGACCAAGCCGCGGCGGTGTTTCTGTTGCGCGAGGCGTCCGCGTGGTGTGCCGCGCGAGCAGCCGACGTCGTGGTCGAGCGCGGTCGGTTGGCCGCCGCCCTCGCCGCGCTGCCCGGGATCGAGGTGTTTCCGAGCGCCGCCAACCTCGTGTTGATCCGATTCGCCGGGGCGGCCGTAGCCCACGAGATGCTCGCCGATCGCGGGATCTCGGTGCGGTCGTTTGCGGTCGGGCCCGGTCCCATGGGTGTATCAACCTTGCGCCCATTGATGCCCGGCGGACCGGTAGGTCCCGCGGGACCGCGCGGAC
>CAZDGY010000819.1:0-3448 GCA_964504685.1 uncultured Kofleriaceae bacterium
GCATCGAGCTCGGCGTGCACCGGATCGCCGCCAAGCAGGCCCTGCGCGAGCCGGTGGCACGTTCTGAGGCGTGCGCGGATTCGATCGTGTTGACCGGTGAGCTTCTTACGGGCGGCCTCGGCTTCCATGAGCCCATTCCTCGCAAAGTGCGAGCCAGTCCTACGTGGTCGTCGGAGCCCCAAGACGCGAAATCTCTGCGCGCGGGCTCGCGAGCGCCGCACCGTTCGCGCGATCGGCTCAGCCTGCTGACCCGGCGAGCACGGCTTCGACTTTGGGCTCGAGCAGCTGGATTCGCTTCCACGCGCCGCTCTTGAACCGCGCGGCCAGCGCGATCGCGAGCACCGCGAGATAGCCGACCAGGCATGCCATCGCGCCGTTCGCGCCGCCGTGCCAGACGCGGACGACGACCAGCGAGCCCGGCACGAACAGCGCCCATGCGATCGCGACGCGGAACGTCGCGGTCCACGCGGTATCGCCGGCAGCGCGCAACGTCTCGTTGAGCGTCATCCCGGCCGCGTCGAACACTTGCCAGAGCGCGCTGATCATCAACATCGGCGCGCCGGTCGCTATCAGCGTGGCGCCGCCACCCGACGGTGCAAACAAGGAAAACACGCGATCGGGCGCGAGCACGTAGAGCACGGCCATCGCTCCTTCCCACACGATCGTGCATGCGAGCGTGAGCTTGACGTGCGACCACACGCGATCCTTGTCGCCTGCGCCGATCGATTGCGCCGCGAGGATCGATCCCGCGCTCGCCAACCCGAATGCGGGCATGAACGCGAGCGAGTTGACCGCGATCACGATGTTGAGCGCCGCGACGGTCACCGAACCGAGCTTCGCGATCACGACGTTGACAAACAGATCGAACGCCGCGAACTCGAAGAACCAGTTGAGGCCGTTCGGCAGGCCGAACCGAGCGACCCGCCACAGCTCGCGTCGGGACAGGCCGAGCGGTCCGTGCTGTTTCGGCGCGCTGCCCCAACCGCGCCAGAATGCGACGACGAGAAACAGAAAGCCCAGCCATGTCGCGATCACGCATGCGATCGCGGCGCCATCGACGCCGAAATGCGGAATCAGGATCGCGTTGCCGACCACCGCGCAGACCATCGTGATGCACCCGGCGAACATCGCCATCCAGGTGTTGCCGAGGCCGCCGTACCAACTGCCGAGTGCCTCGATGCCGACCGCCGCGAACACCGACAGCAAGCGGATCTGTATGTAGCTCGCCATGAGGTGGCGAACATCATCCGGATAGCTAACGAGCCCGAGCGCCGGCAGCACGAGCGGAATCGCGATCGCCGACGCGATTCCGGCGAGCAGTGCGAACCCCAGCCCGTACCACGCAAAGCGCCGCGTGTCTTTGAGATCGCCGCGGCCGACGAGCTGGGCGACAAAGCTCTGCACGATGAACGTCATCCCGGTCGGCAACATCACGAACGTCATCGCGTTGAGGCCGCCGGTCGCGACCGCCGCGATCGACTTCTCGCCGAGGTCCTTGACCTGGAGCACGTCCGCAAACGTCATCACCGACTGACTCGCGCGCGCCAACACCATCGGCGCCGCGAGCGTAAGTAGGGTCGCGAGCCGCGAGCGCATGGCCGCGAACCATGCGGTTTCGCCGTCAGTCGCGCAAGGGTTTGTGAACGCGATGCAATTCACCGCGAGATCGTGACGTACGCCGGGAGCTTCGCACTGCGGCCGTCGCCGAGGGTCTTGCCGCGCAACCGCCGCCACGCCCACGGTATGAAGAAGTCGCGGCCCCACGCGAGATCTTCGGCGAGCCGCGCCGCGAGCGTTGGAGGCGGCTCGGCGGGGAACGGCGAGCGCCAATGTTCGTCACTGCCGGGAATCTCGAGCGCATGGGCGAGCGCGGCAGCGTTGCGCGCGTGACCTTCGGCGTTGAGGTGCAGGCGGTCGCGACTCCACAGCCGCGGATCGCGTGCGAGCTCGAATGCGCCGAGATCGACGAGCTGAGCGCCGGCTTGGCGCGTGACGTCACGCAGTGCGGCGTTGAGCGCGCGCGTGCGCGTCGACAGCAGGCGCGAAAACGGCCCGACCGCGAGGCGATGCGAGAGATCCGGAATCGTGACGGTGACGACGTGGCACCCGACGGCGCCGAGTGCGCGCTGGATCGTGCCGACCTCGGCGGCGACGGCGCGAGCGTCGTAGTTGAACCCGAGGAGATCGTTCATGCCGGCGACGACGGTCGCGAGCTCGGGCGCGAGTGCAAGCGCGGGCTCGAGCTGTTCTTCGCGGATCTCTCGCGCGGTCCGCCCACGCACTGCGAGATTTGCGTACGCGATCGGTGTGCGTTGCCCGGTCGCGAGGCGCTCGGCGAGCCGATCGGCCCAGCCGCGATAGCCACCTGCACCGTCGGGATCGTCGAGCCCTTCGGTGGTGCTGTCGCCGAGCGCGACGTAGCGGGTAAACGGCATCACAAGGGCCTCAGGTGATCGATACGCGGCAATGTGGCGTGTACGTAGCGCATGAATTCGCGTGCCGCAGGAGACAGCTCCTGACCTCGACGAGTCACGACCTCGAGCGTCGCATCGTAAACATAGTCGCGCTCGACGACTACGAGCGAACCCTCGGTGAGCTCGCGCGCGACGACGAACAGCGGCAAGATCGAGATGCCGTAACCTGCGAGCAGCAGCTGCTTGTGTGCTTCGAGACTCGTACAGGACACCTCGATCGCAGTGTCGGGCCGTTTGCGCTGCAGCATACGCAAGGTCGGAAAGTGCTTGTTCGACAGATCGTCGACCTCGCGTGAGCCGATGAAGTGACAGAGCGTCGGGACGTCGCGGCGCAACGCGCGAGCCACGACCAGCTGGCACGCAGCACGCGCGATCGGTTTGCGATCGAGGCGCGACGACGACTCGATCTTGAAGAACACGCCAAGCTCGTGCCGGCCGCTCGCGAGCTCGGATACCGCGAGCTGTGCGGCGGTCGTGACGATCCGTGGCACGACCCGCGGATGCGCATGCTTGAATGCGGTGATCGCCGCCGGCAACACGTAAGTCGCGACGTGCTCGTTCGCGGATAGCCACAGCTCGCCTTCGAGCTCGCCTCGTCGGCCGCGTGCATCGGACAGTAGCAGCGCGGTCTCTTCGGCAATCCGCGCGGCGCGTTCGAAGGCTCGCCGCCCGGCAGCAGTCGGCACGACGCCGGACCGCCGCCGCTCGAGTAGTACTTCGCCGACTCGCACTTCGAGGTTCTTGACCGCTTTCGAGACCGCAGGCTGTTGGATGCGCAGGATGCGAGCCGCTGCGCTGAAGCTGCCTTCGCGCACCACCGCGACGAACGCGCGCAGCGCGGCCGATTCGATGTATTCCACACTGGAATAATAGACTCAAAGTCCATCGCCCGGGCGGAGCTACCGTTCGACCCGATAGACGACGAAGTAACGGTCGCCATCGAACGCGATCGGCGAGGCGATCGCGGGGGCGCT
>CAZDGY010000820.1:0-3446 GCA_964504685.1 uncultured Kofleriaceae bacterium
CGACGAAGCACGCGATGCCCTTGTGCTTCATCGCCGGATCGAACGTCGCGAACACCGAGTAAAAGTTCGCGACGCCACCGTTCGTGATCCAGCGCTTCTGGCCGTTCAGCACGTAGTCGTCGCCGTGCTTCGTGACGCGCGTGCGCATGCCGGCGACGTCGGAGCCAGCATCGGGCTCGCTGCAGCAGTACGCGCAGAACGTCAGCTCCTTGGTCAGTCGCGACAGGTACTCTTTCTTCTGCGCATCGGTGCCCGCGATGATGATCGGCGTCGCGCCGAGCGAGTTCGCGGCCATCGATGTGTTGATCCCCGAGCAGCCGAACGAGACCTCTTCCTGGACGAGGCAGTTATCGAGGCACGAGCCGCCGAGCCCGCCGTACTCCTCGGGAACTTCGATGTTCATCAGGCCCGTGTCCCAGGCGCGCTTGAAGATCTCGCGCGGAAACTCGCCGGTCTCGTCGAAGTGGGCGGCGCGTGGGATGACTTCTTTGCGCGTGAAGTCGCGAGCGGTCTGGCTGAGGGCTTCCTGCTCTTCGCTGAGGCTGAGATCCATGGCCACGGTTTACACCGCGTCGGGTGGCCTCGGAAGCGCCGCGGCCCCGTTCTGATCCAACCCCGGGGCTACTGGAAGCTGACCGAGTACGTGCCGCGGCCGATGCCGGACGCCGGCTTCGGGAACGTCCAGCTCGACAACGCGCCTTGGATGCAGCCGCCGACTTTCGGATTCTTCACGGTCGACGACACACCACTGCGCGTGACCTTGCCAGCGGCGTTGATCTCGAAGGTGACGTTGACGTCGCCGTGCAGGTCGTCGGCGCCCTCGCACTTCGCGAGCTGTTTCGCGTGATCCGCGGCGACCTGTGCGATCACGCTGCTCGAGAGCGAGGTGATCTGCGGCTCGGCCGGCGCGACCGGTATGGGCGCCGGAGTCGGCGCGGGAGCCGGTGCGGGGACTGGCGCTGGAGCGGGCGCGGGCGTCGGCGCGGTCTCCGCGACGGTTGGGTGATGCGCTGGAACGGGCGCTGGCGCCGGCGCGGGCGGCGGCGTGACATGCGCTTTGTTGACCGTCTTGTCGGCGGGATGGTCGAGATGCTCCGCCGGGTGATCGATCTTGTGCGCGGCGGGTGCCGGAGCAGGCGTCGGATCCGTCGCGGGCGGCGGGGTTGGCGCAGGCGCAGGCGTCGGATCGGTGACCGGAGGCGGCACGGGCGCAGGAGCCGGCGCGGGTGCAGGAGCCGGCGTGGGCGGGTTCGCGGCGACCTCGGCGGTGGGTGCGCTCGCGTTCGACGTCGCGTTGCCTGGCGCGAGCTTCCACACCGCGACGATCGCCAGCGCGATCACCGGTAGTGCGACCAGCGCGATCTTCGCGGCCGGGCTCTTGCGTGGAGCCGCCGGCATCGGGCCCTGGCTCTGCCACGCGAGCTTCATGCTCGTGCGCGTATCGACCTGTGGCGGCACACCGTCGTTCGACGCCTCGACCGCCTTGCCCATGATCGGGCCGCTGTTGCGCCGACGCTTGCCGTCGGTGATCGTCTTGGCCTCTTCGACCTGGTCGGAGGCCGGTGTCTCCATGCCTTGGCGGGGAATCTCGGTCCAGCTGTTGCGCGCCACTTCGGGCGACGTGATCTCGAGCGGCCGCGCGTCGACCGCAGTCGCGCCGGTCGTATCGAGCCACGGCTCGGGCCGCTCGCCGAATAGCTTGTGCATGTAGCCGGCGAGCGCGCCGGTCGACGCCGTCAGGCCCGCTTTGATCGCGAACTTGTCGAGGGCTTGGCGCAGCTCGTCCGCGCTCTGGAACCGCCGCGTCGGATCGCTCGACAACGCGTGCATGATGATCGTCGACAGCTCGTTCGGTAGATCGGGGCGGCGCACGCGAGGCAGCGGGATCTTGCCGTTGACGATCGCGTCCATCACCAAGTAGTCGTTGTCGCCCTTGAACAACCGGGTCGTCGTCGACAGCTCGTAGAGCACGACGCCGAGCGCATAGACGTCGCTGCGCTTGTCGATCGCCGTGCCTTTGCACTGCTCCGGCGACATGTACGAGACCTTGCCCTTGAGGCTGCCCGACTTGGTCTCGACCGTGCGCATCGCCGCCTTCGCGATGCCGAAGTCGACGACCTTCACCGAGCCGTCGTAGCCGATCAGAATGTTCGACGGAGAGACGTCGCGGTGGACGATGTTGAGCGGCTTCTTATCGCCGCCGCGGCGCTCGTGCGCGTAGTGCAGACCGGCAGCCGCGGCCGACACGATCGCGACGACGTAGCCGAGCGGCATGTGGCTCTTGCTCTTCGAGACCGCAGACAAGATCCGACGCAGGTCCTCGCCGTGGATGTACTCCATCGCGAAGAAGTACTCGCCATCAGCTTCGCCGATGTCGTGGACTTGCACGATGTTCTGGTGGTGGAGGTTCGCGGCGAGCCGCGCTTCGTCCAAGAACATCTCGATGAACCGCGAGTCCTTCGCGTGCTCCGCGCGGATCCGTTTGACGACGACGTGGCGTTCGAACCCTTCGATGCCATCGGCGCGCGCGATCAGCACGTCCGCCATGCCGCCCGAAGCCAAGTGCTTCAGGATGACGTACCGCCCCAGACGATCAGCGCCCATGGTCACGATGGTAAGGAGTTTGAGCCGATCGGATCAAGTCTGGCGACCTGCGTGCTAGCGTTACACCTACATGTCCGACCTGTTCGGCGACTGGCGGCTCGACGAGCTGATCGCGGTCGGAGGTCTCGGCGAAGTGTGGCGCGCGCAGCGCGGCGATGCTAGCGCCGCACTCAAGCGTCTCCACACGCACCTCGCTCGTCACGCCTAAGCGCGCGCGATGTTTGCGCTCGAGCAAGAGCTCGCGACGACGTTGCCGCGCCACCGCAACGTCGTGCACGGGATCGAAAGCGGCGATGTCGCGAGTCGGCCGTACGTCGCGCTCGAGCTCGTCGCGGGTCACGATCTGCGCCGGCTGACCGGGACGATCGCCGCCGACCGCGTCGTGTCGCTCGCGATCGAAGCGTGCGAGGCCGCGGCACACCTGCACGCGCACGGCTGGATTCACGGCGACATCAACCCGAGCAACTTGGTGCTCGGCGATCGGCTCGTGCTCGTCGACCTCGGGGTCGCGCGCCGCGCGGGTGAAGCCGGCACCGTGCGCGGCACCCACGCGTACATGGCGCCCGAGCAAGTGCGCGGCGAAGCCTGGACACCGGCGACCGACGTGTTCGCGCTCGGCGTCGTCGCGTGGGAGCTCGCGAATCGCACGCGGCTGTTCCATCGCGGGCCATCGTGGCTATCGGCCGCCGCCGTGATCGAAGCCGAAGCGCCTGCGCTCGCCGACCCTGCGCTGAACGACGTCGTGCAAGCGGCGCTCGCGAAGGATCCTGCGGCGCGAATCTCGACCGCCGAAGAGCTCGCTCACCGTCTGCGCGAGCTGCTCGACTGACCGGGCCCCGCCT
>CAZDGY010000821.1:0-3442 GCA_964504685.1 uncultured Kofleriaceae bacterium
GGCAACTGCAGCTGGCAGATCGCGACGCGGCTTGTCACGATCGCAAGCATGCGGATCGGCGTCTTGCTCGCGGTGGGGTGTGCATTGGCGCTCCCGGCGCTGCCAGCGTCAGCCGGGCCTTGCCGTGGCTGCATCTTCGACGCGCCGAGCCAGACGTCCGATCCCGTGCCGCTCATCGTCGTGCTGCATGGCGATCGCGAGCACGCTCCCGCCGCAGCTGCGCGGTGGAAGAAGGCGGTGCTCGCCCGCGGCTGGGCGCTGCTCGCGCTCGAATGTCCGAGCCCGCTGGACAGCTGGTGGCAATGGGGTGGCGAAGCGAGCTGGGTCGTCGATCGGATCGCCGACTCCACCGGCACGACCGCGATCGATCGCGATCGGATCTACCTGGTCGGGTGGTCCGGCGGCGCGTCCTATATCGGCGAACGCGCATCGCGATGGACCTCGACGTTCGCGGCGGTCGTGCTGCATGGCGGAGGCGTCCCACCGTTCGACGCGACTTGCCCGAGTCGCTCGCTGCCCGCGTATTTCCTCGTCGGCGACCGCAATCCACTGCATCGGCTCGCGGTCGACTTGCGCGACTACTTCGTCGACTGCAAACAAGACGTGACGTGGGACCTCGTGGCGGGCGGCGATCACGGCAAGGAAGAAGACGCGCTCAGCCGCAAGAAGGCCGACGTGATCCTCGATTGGATGGCAGCGCACGCCCTTGGCAAATCGCGCTGACGCTCCACGGTATAAGGAGCCATGAAGTGGGACGAGAACTACTCGAGCTCCGAAGTCGACGACCGGCGCAGTGAACGCGGACCTGGCGGCGGCGGTGGTGGTGGCTTGGGCCTGATCGTTCGACTGTTCACGATGTTCGGCTGGCGCGGCGCGCTCGTCGGGCTGGTGATCGCCGGCGCCGCGGTGGTCGGCACGCAGTTCATGGGCGGCGATGATTCGACCCCGAGCGGTCAGTACCAAGGCACGCCTGCCGAGGAGCGCGAGAAGCATCTCGTCGCGTTCGTGTTCGACGACGTCCAGACGACGTGGCGCAACCAACTGCCGGGCTACCGCGACGCGCGGCTCGAGCTGTTCCACGGCTCTCTCGCCTCGGCGTGCGGCACCGCGACCGAAGCGGTCGGCCCGTTCTATTGTCCGAACGATCGCGAGGTCTACGTCGATCTCGCTTTCTACGAAGAGCTGCGCCGGCGGTTCGGCGCGCCGGGCGAGTTCGCCGAGGCGTACGTCATCGCCCACGAGGTCGGTCACCACGTCCAGAACCAGCGGGGGTTGCTCGGCGGCGGCTCGGCCAACTCGGTTCACGTCGAGCTGCAAGCGGATTGTCTCGCCGGAGCCTGGGCGAAAGACGCATCGCGGCGCGGCATCGTCGAAGTCGGCGATGTCGATCAAGCGCTGAACGCGGCGGCGCAGATCGGCGACGACGCGATCCAACGACGCGAGACCGGACGCGTCCGGCCCGAGACGTTCACGCACGGCTCGTCGGCGCAGCGCACGAACGCGTTCCGCACCGGGCTGCAAGGCGGCGCGACCGCCTGCGGGATCTAGAACGTCGTCGACGCCGGCGTCACGTTCGCGCCGAGTTGCGCGTTTGCGGACTTGATCACGATAAAGCCGACGCCACCGCCGCCGCCGCCGCCGCCGCCCGGAGACGTCGTTGTCACCGTCGTGCCGCCGGGGTTCGCGCGCGTACCACCTGCGCCACCATCGGTGCCGCTGCTGCCGCTGCCAGTGCCTCCCGGTGCGGCCATCATCGACAGCTCGCCGTTGTGGCCGTTGTTGCCGATGTGATTTCCGCCCGAAGCCTCGCCGCCGCCGCCGCCGTTCGCGGCGAGCCAGCCAGTGCTCGCGATCATCGGCGATTCGAGAACGATCGAGCCGCCCGCGCCGCCACCGCCGCCACCGGCATCGCCGAACTTGTTTTGCGACTGCGTACCGCCGTTGCCTCCGCTGCCGCCCGCGTCGATACCGCCGTTTCCGCCCATGATCGCGATGCTCTCGGCCGCGACGATGTAGATCCCGCCGCCACCGAGCCCACCGACGCCGCCGGGATCCGTGCCGGTGCCTCCGTGGCCGCCGGGACAACCGCCTACCGGCGCAGCGGGAAACGCGAATGCCGGGCCGGGGCCACCGCCGGCGCCGGGTGTGCCGTCGGAATTGCCGGCGCCACCGCCACCGCCTGCCGCGCCCGCACCGCCACCGCCGCCGCCGCCGCCGCCGCCGCCGTTGTCTGCACCGTCGATGTTGACGCTGCAGGTCGCGGGCGCACCCGCACCGCCATCGCCGACTTCGATCAACGCGTCGTTTTGCAGCGTCACCGTCCCGCTCGCCACGATCGCGAATGGCCGGGTGCCGACCGCGGTCAGCGTCTTCGACGGCGCGATCGTCAGATCGTGGACGACAAGCACCTCGACCGAAACGCCGCCGATCATCACCGGCTGCGCATCGACGGTTTCGGTCGTGCCGTCCACGGTTACGAGCTCGCCGGTATCCGTGCTGAACTTTGCCGACGACGACAGCGTGAAGTCGGAGCCGGCGCCCGCCGCGCACGTGTCGAGCAGCGTCGAGAACGAGACGCAACCGTCGATCGGCACCACGTCGATGGGCTGCGGTGTGTCGACGACCACGGTCGGCGCGTCGACTTGGCGCGACGATGATTCGGGAGCTGTGAAGTTACAGCCCGCGATCGCCGCGGTTAACGCGAGGCACGTGGTCCGCCTCTCGAGCATCCACTTCGAAGTGTCTCACGGAATCAGGACGAGCTTGCCCTTAACCGCTCGACGCTCGATTCGGCGAAGCGCTTCGCCGGCTTGCGCGAACGGCAGTACGGCGTCGATCGCCGGTTTGAGCTTGCCTTCCGCCACCCACGCGAAGATCTGGTCGCCGTTGGCGCGGTTGCGCGCCGGCTCGCGCATCGCGAACGATCCCCAGAACACGCCGAGGATCTGGCAGCCTTTGAGCAACACTAGGTTGAGAGGGATCTTCGGAATGTCGCCGGCCGCGAATCCGACCACGAGGTATCGGCCTTGCCAACCGACTCCGCGCAGCGCGCTCTCGGAGAACGCACCGCCGACCGGATCGTAGACGACATCGACGCCTTTGCCGCCGGTCAGCGCCTTCAGCCGGTCCTTGAGATCCTCGCGCTCGTAGTTGATGACGTCGGTGGCGCCGTGTGCGCGGCAGAACTCGAGCTTGTCGTCGCTCGAGGCTGCGGCGATCACACGTGCTCCGAGCAGCGCGCCGAGCTCGACCGCGCCGAAGCCCACGCCACCCGCGGCGCCGAGCACGAGCAGCGTCTCGCCGGCCTTGAGCGCGGCGCGATCGACGAGCGCGTGATACGTCGTGCCGTAGGTGAGCAGTGTCGCCGCGGCGATCGTGAAGTCGACGCTCGCCGGCACTTTCACGGTCGACATTTCGGGCACCGCGATCCGCTCCGCGTACG
>CAZDGY010000822.1:0-3438 GCA_964504685.1 uncultured Kofleriaceae bacterium
TCACCGTGGTCGCGATGCCGATTCCGCTCGGCGCGGACGCTCGCCGAGCGCTCGTGCCGCGCGTGATCTACGGTAGCGGCAGGTCGAAGAAGAACCGCGCGCCTTCACCTTCGACGCTGTCGACGCCGATCCGACCGCCGTGGCTATCGATGATCTTTCGGCTGACGTAGAGCCCCAACCCGTTCCCGGTGAGCCCTTGCACGGTTTCGGCGCGCCGGTACTTGTCGAACACGAAGCTCATCTCGTCCGCGCTCAAGCCAGGGCCGGAATCGACGACCCACAAGCGAGCGCTGTGTCTTGCGACTTCGAGGCGCACGATGATCGCGCTTCGCGGCGCGTACTTCAGCGCGTTGCTCAACAGATTAGCGATCACGCGCTCGATGCGAAGCTCGTCGACCAACAGCGTGACCGGCTCGGTCGCTTCGAGCACGACGCGCGCGCGATCGCGAGTGGCAACCGTCCGCTCGATAACGCGCGCGACCACCGAGCCGAGCTCGATCGCGGTTTGGCGAAGCTCGAACCGGCCTTCGTCAAACGCGCATGAATCGAGCAGGTCTTCGATGATGCGATCGAGATACTCGACGTTGTGCGTGATCCGACCGAGCGCGCGGCGGACTTCGACGTGCTCGTCGCCCGCGAGTCGGTCATCGAGCAGACACGCTTCGAGCGCGATCGTCGCGAGCGGAGTCTTCAGATCGTGGACGATTTGCGCGACGTCGACCGCGCGCAGGCCCGATTGCTCCGCATCGCGCGCAGCAGACGGCGCGCGCGCGATCTCTTCGGTGCCGCGCGCAAACCTCGGCTCCTGCTCGATCGTCTGCTCGATGGTCTGGTCGCCCCCCGATGCGTCGACCGGCGCATGCACATTGCTCGGCACATGCAGATCGTTGGCGACATCGTATTCCATGATTCAACGCTGGACCTCTTCACTACTCGATCCTATGCGGGGAACTACGTGATCTTCGATCACGCTTTCACGCCTGACGGAAAAACTCGCAGCCCGTCACAGTCCCAGTCCGCCCGAGCGCGCCGCGACTCGCTGCATGTCGACGACCGAACGAGCGGAGAGCTTCTTCATGATGTGCTGGCGATGGCTCTCGACCGTGCGTCGCGAGATAAACAACCGTGTCGCGACCTCGTCGTTCGAGTTACCTCGAATGAGCAGCTCGAACACCTCGCGCTCGCGCTTGCTCATGAGCGCGAGCGGCCTTGCCGGCGGCTCGACGAGCTCCGCATCGACCGCTGCGCGCGAGACGCCTGGGGGCAGGTAACGCACGCCGCCGAGCACCTGCCGGATCGCATCGACGATGTCCTCGGCGGATTGAGTCTTGATCGCGAACCCGCACGCATGCGCGCGCAACATGTCGGCGATCAGCCCAGGGTCATCGATCATCGATAGGCCGAGCACTCGACAGCGCGGGCGCAGCTCGAACAACTCCGCGGCAAGCGCGATCCCCGACGTCGTCGGCATCATCACATCGACCACCGCGATATCGAGCGCGAGCTTCGTCGCGACCGCGATGGCATCGACCGCGTTGCCGACCTCAGCCACCACCTCGAGATCCGGCTCGCGTCGCAACACCGCCGCGAGCCCCTGCCGAAACAAAGGATGGTCGTCGACCAGCGCGACGAGCATCCTGCGACCGTCGGTCATCGCGTGTCGCTGACTAGAGGCACGCTGGGTGAAGAGTGCCGCTCGACGCGTACGGCGGGACGCTCGACGCGCGCGGGACGAGCACTAGGGGCCGCGACTGCGAAGAACCGCGAGTGGTCCACTGCAGGTTCGTTGAACAACGGTCGTTGATGCCTCGCTGCGTCGAGCACGACCGCAGGAATCGGCAAGCTCGCCTGATCGAGCAGCGTGATCGTACGAGCGGCGCCGATCGCGTCGACCAGCACGCTGGGCGGAGCCCAGAGGAATCCGAACCCCATGATGCGATCGACGTCGCGTGGACGCTCGACCACCTCGCCGACCAAGCCGAGGCCGTAGCTGATATAGCCGAGCATGATCCCGCGCAAGACCGCCGCTTCGCGACATTGCGCGCGACACAAAGCGTCGATCGCGCCACGGTAGCCGGTCGTGGGCCCCAAACGGATCGCGGCCTGCATGTGCTCGACGATCGGAGGCATCGCGGTCGCGACCTCGGCGAGCGGCCGGTAGTCGTCGGTAGCCGGATCGAGCACGAGCTGGCGAGCATCGGCGCCCTTCCCTTCGAGCCTGAAGAAGCCGCCGCGATCTCGAGTCTTGCGGCCGAGGTGGCCGCGATCGATGCCGCGTTGCATGTACGCCGGCAGCCGAAACGAGTCGTGCGCGGTGTCGTACGTGCGGTTCCACAGGTTGTCGACGATCGCCTTGTGAACGTCCCAGCCGACGAGATCGATCGTCGCCAGCGGCGGCAACGCGCGCCCGCTGTGCGTTCCGACCAGCTGGTCCATATACGCGACGCCGTGATGCTCGGCGAGTTGCGCGATCTCGTTGAGCACTTTGAAGCCGACGCGGTTGCCGGCGAATGCGGGCCGATCTGCGGTTTCGACGACCTCGCGACCGAGTGCCGACGCGAGAAAGTCGCGGACCACGGCGATCACGCCAGGATCGGTGCCGCGATGCGCGATCAGCTCGCAGCCGACGATCGAGGTCGCCGGGTTGAAGAAGTGGATGCCGACGAAGTTCCGGCGAAAGCGCGACGAACGTTCCGCGCAGATTCCAGCGATCGAGAGACACGACGATGCGCTCGCCACGATCGTGTCGACTGGGCGCAGATCTTCGAGCGCAGCGAGCATCGCGCGCTTCGTAGCGAGGTCCTCGGCTACCGCTTCGAACACGAGGTCGGCATCCGCAACCGCGGTCTCGAGGTCGGCGCTGTAAGTCCCGCAGCTGATCGAGGCCGGCGGCGCGTCGAGCTTGAGTAATTGCGCAGCGCGCATGGCTCCGGCGTGCGCCTTCTCGATCGTGCGAGCGAGGAACACAGTCGAGATGCCACGGCCCGCGAACACCGCGCCACAACCGGATCCCATCGTGCCGTTAGCTCCGAGCACGACGACTTTGCGTATCGCTCTCATGATCAGGGCTCCATGTTGACGAGTCGGACGCGGTTGTAAGGAACGTCGTCACCACGGCTGCCATCCGCGACGTACAGCGTGCTGCCATCGGCCGACACGGCCATGCCTTCGAGCCCGTAGAGCTCGGCGGCGAGCCGGTCGTTGTCGTCGAGATAGCCGCCGGTGCCGTTGCCGGCGACCGTGTCGACGTTGCCCGCGTGAATCCGGCGCACGCGGTAGTTCGCGGCGTCGGTGATGTAGATGTCGTCCGCGCTGTCGATGACCAGACCTTGGGGCTGGTTGAATTCGGCGGTGGCAAGCGAGCCATCGGCATAACCGGCGGTGCCGTTGCCGGTCAGCGTCGTCGTCGCGCCGGTCGTCGCGTTGACGAGGCGGATC
>CAZDGY010000823.1:0-3430 GCA_964504685.1 uncultured Kofleriaceae bacterium
GCCCAGGCGCAGCGCAGCGGTGACCGCCTCGTCGTAGCGATTCTTGTCCTCGCCGAGCTCGCGGATCACGCGGTCGCGAACCTCGTCGAGCGTCATCCCGGACAACAGGCCGTTGAGGTAATTGTGGATACGCTCGAGCCGGCGCGGATCGACGTCGTCGATCACGAGTCGGTTCTCGATCCGGCCTTCGCTCGTGACGAGCACGGCGATCAGCTTGCCGTCGCGCAGCGGTACGAACTCGATCCGCTCGAGCCGGAGTTGCGCGGGATCGGGAGCGACGATGATCGCGGCGTGCTGGGTCAAATCGGATAACAGCCGCGACGCCCGTTGCATGACTTCGTCGGGGCTCGTCGCGGTGACCCGACCGCGGATCTCGTCCTTCTCGCGCGCGGTCAGGCCGCGGACGCGCAGCAAGCTGTCGATGAAGAAGCGCAGGCCCGATTGCGTCGGCACGCGGCCGGCCGAGCTATGGCGCTGCTCGAGCAGCCCGAGCTCTTCGAGATCGGCCATCACGTTGCGCACGGTCGCGGGCGACAGGCCGAGATCGTGACGGCGCGTGACCGTGCGCGAGCCGACCGCATCGCCACCCTGGAGATATTCGGTGACGACCGCGTGCAGGATCTTTTGAGCGCGGCGTGTGAGGTCAGACGACGACATGGAGGGATCTCGACGAGCTTACCAAGCTTGCACGATCCGAGCGGCGATCCGATCGTTCATTAGAAAGCCGCGCAGAGTCGGGCAGATCCGGCCGCCGTGTCGGGTAGCGAGGCCTGCCGTGACGAGCTCGTCGGCGATCCCGGCCGGCAGGTCGCCCCCCGCAACGCCGTCGCTGGTGCGCATTCCGAGCCAGGCTCGCTCCTGGGCGAGCTCGTCGCCGGACAGCGCGAGCTGGTCGCTCGGTTCGCCCGCGAGGTAGTCGGCCACCCGCCGGGGGTTCGTGCTGCGCGTGCCGGTGCCATCCGCGGCGACCGCGAGCGAAGCCGCCGATGCGCCGAGCCCGAGATACGGCGTGCCGGTCCAATACAGCGAGTTGTGCACCGCGCGCGCGCCCGGCTTCGCGTACGAGCTGACCTCGTAGTGGGCGTAGCCAGCGCCGGTTAGCGCGTCGTGGGTCGCGGCGTAGAGCTCGGCGAGCTCGTCGTCGGGCAACGGCGTCATCCGCCCCGCTCGCACCCGCGCTCCGAACGCGGTGCGGTCCTCGATCGTCAGCTCGTAGATCGACAAGTGCTCGGCGAGGTCGAGCACGCGTGGGGGCTCGGTTCGGCGCGACGTCAGCGGGGTCCCGAGGATGAAATCGGCGGAGACCGCAAAGCCGGCGGCGCGAGCGCGCTCGAGCGCGGCGGTGCCGTCGCCGAACCGGTGATCGCGACCGAGCACGACGAGCTCGTCGGCGTGGAGCGACTGCACGCCGATCGAGATCCGCGTGACTCCCGCCGTGCGCCACGCGGCGAGCGCGGCATCGGCGCAATCGATCGGGTTCGCTTCGATCGTGACCTCCTGCGGTTCGCCGCCGAATCGAGCGCGCACCGCCGCGATCACGCGCGCCAGGCAGTCGGGCTGCCACAACGACGGCGTGCCACCGCCGAAATAGATCGAGATCAGCGGCGGCTCGAACGCCGGTGCGCGGCGGGTTAGCTCGGCGACGATCGCGTCGGCGTAGCGCTCGTGCTCGGGGGTACCGACCTCGACCGCGAAGTCACAGTACGGACAAAGCTTGCGGCACCACGGATAGTGGATATAAACGCCGAGCATGCCCTCCGCGCCAATCTACCTCGACAATGCCGCGTCGACCCGGATCGCCGACCCGGTCATCGCCCTGATGACCGAGGTGATGCGCACCGCGTGGGGTAACCCAACGGCGCTGCATCCGCAGGGGGTCGCAGCGCGCGGCCATCTCGAGAGCGCGCGGCAACGGCTGGTCGCGGCACTGGGTGACGGTGACATCGTGTGGACGTCGGGCTGCACCGAAGCGAACGCGCTCGCCGTGCTCGGCGCCTCCCGCACGCACGCCGGCAAGATCGTCGTGTCGACGTTCGAGCATGCCGCGGTCAGCACCCTCGCCGATCGGCTAGCCGCCGAAGGCCGCGAGGTCGTTCGGGTCGCACCCGCCCGAAATGGCGTTCTCGATGCCGAGACGTTCGCCGGCGCCGCTGAAGGCGCCGGGGTCGTGTCGTTGATCGCCGTGCAAAACGAGATCGGGCTCGTCCAGCCGCTCGCCGAGCTCATCGCCGCGATCCGCGCACGCGCACCGCACGCGCACATTCACGTCGACGCGGCGCAAGCGTTCGGCAAGATCGCGCTATCGGCAAGCGCGCTCGCCGTCGATTCGATCGCGATCGCCGGCCACAAGCTGCACGGCCCGAAGGGCGTCGGCGCGTTGTGGCTGCGCACCGGTGCGAAGATCGAGCCGCTGTGGATCGGCGGTGGCCAGCAACACGGCCTGCGCGGTGGCACGCAAGACGCGCCCGGCGCCGCCGGCATGGGGCTCGCGGCTGAACGCGCGATCGCCGCGCTGCCGGTGTCGCGCGCGCGTTGGCTCGAGCACGCGGCGCACGTCGTCTCCGGGCTCGAGACGCGTGGCGTAGCAGTGCGTCAGCTCGTGCCCGATCAGCGGCGCGCACCTCACATCCTCGCGCTCGGCATCCCCGGCGTGCCGGCGTCGGCGATGCGCAGCGTGCTCGCGAGTCGCGGCGTCTACGTGTCGACCGGTTCGTCGTGCTCCGATGGCGCGGGCAAGTCGTCGTCCGTGCTCGTCGCGCTCGGCCTACCGCCCGATGTCGGCATGGTGCGGTTGTCGTTCGGCCACGACACGACCGCCGACGAGGTCGCTTCGGCGACGACGACGCTGGCCGACGTCGCGATCGAGCTACGCGCCTAGGTGTCGGTGAACGCGAGCGTGATCTGGAAGTTCCCGCCGGGCGAAGCGCGTAGCTTCCAGCCGCGGATCGCACCGATCAGGCATTTGCCGAGAGAGTCGCTGCCGTGATCGGACAAGTTGACCGCGGTGACCGCGCCCTCGCGGTCGACCGTGAGCGACACGGTGATCCGCTTGACCTCACCGATCGTCAGCGCATCCACGCCGCGTTGCGCGCGCATGTAGCAGCGGTTCGTCGTGGCTTGATGGAGCCGCGCGACGTCTTCGATCTCGTCGCCGCGTAGCGAACCGTGTGGATCAGCCACGTCATCCGAGCCGGTCGTCGGATGTGGTGTGTTCGGCGTGAACGGATGGAACGTCGGATGGGGCTTCGGCGTCGCTGCGCTGCCCGGGCCGACCGTCGGATCGAGCGGGTTGCGACGCGGATCGTCTGGTCGATCGGTATCGACGTACGTGCCGCGTCCGTACTTGACCTGATCGTCGTCGTCGCCGCCCTGCATCATCACGACGACGATCGCGGTTGCCGCACCGAGCACGATCGCGGCGACGATCACG
>CAZDGY010000824.1:0-3427 GCA_964504685.1 uncultured Kofleriaceae bacterium
CGTGCTGCTGTCCACGATGATCTTCGTGCAGGCGGCGTTCGGCGCGACGACCGTGCACTACAAGTTGCTGTGGTGGGTATCGACCGGTCACCTGCTGCTCGGGATGAGCTACTTCGCGATGCTCGTGTACGCCGTGTTCCGCACGCGCCCGTTGCCAACCGCGTTCGACATCACGCGCCACGAGGCGCAACGCGCCGACCTCGGCTCGACCCGGACCTGGATCGGCGTCGCGTGCGTCATGGTGTTCGTGCAGATCCTGCTCGGCGGGCTCGTTCGCCATCTCGGCGCGGCGCTCGTGTGCATCGGCATGCCGAAGTGCATGGACGCGGGCAGCTGGATCCCGGACGCCGCGATTCAACAACTGCACATGCTGCATCGCGCCTTCGGCCTCGCGGTGGCGGTCGTGACGACGATCGCGGCGATCAAAGTCTTCCGGCGCACGAAGTCGTGGCCGCAGCTGCGCGGGCTCGTCGCGTTCGCGCCGGTGCTCGTCGCGGGTCAGGTCACGCTCGGCGTGTTCACCGTTCTGACCCAGCGCGCGGTCCCGCTCGCGGTCGCGCACTTCGCCGGCGGCGCCAGCCTGTGGGCGGTGTGGATGTATGCGTGGCTCATGACCGGCGGCCCGAAATCCGAGCACGACGACACCGCGATCGCGACCGCGGTCCCCGGAGCCTCGTCATGACCGCGACCGCGCTGCGCGCGAAGTCGACCGATCTCGTCGCACTGACCAAGCCGCGGATCATGGTGATGGCGCTACTCACCGCCGCCGGTGCGATGAGCCTCGCGCCCGTCGGGATCGGTGCCGGCCACGCGCTCGTGCTGCTGCTCGGCACCGCGCTGATCGTCGGCGCCGCGAACACGCTGAACATGTGGCTCGAGCGCGACGTCGACTGCTTGATGTCGCGCACGAAGGACCGTCCGCTCCCCGGACATCGCTTGCAGCCGAACACCGCGCTGGTGTTCGGTGCGGTGCAAGGCGCACTCGCGCTGCCGGTGCTGCTCGTCACCGGGATCGTGCCCGCCGCGCTCGGGCTCGTCGCGCTGTTGATGTACGTCGGTGTCTACACGCCGATGAAGCAGCGCACGCACTGGGCGACTTGGATCGGCGCGGTGCCGGGTGCGATGCCCGCGCTGATGGGCTGGACCGCAGCGACCGGCCGGATCGATCTCGCCGGCCTCAGCGTCTTCGCGGTGCTGTTCTTCTGGCAGATTCCACACACCCACGCGATCGCGATGTATCGCCAACGCGAGTACGAAGCGGCTGGGATGAAGACGCTGCCGAGCATGCACGGCCTCGCCGCCACTCGGCTCGCGATCGTCGCGTTCCTCGTCGTTCAGGTCGCGATCAGCTTCGGCCCGACGCTGCTCGGCGTGACCGGCCTGCCGTACTTCATCACCGCGGCGGTGCTCGGCGCCGGCGTGCTCGCGCAAGGCATCGCGGGCGACGGCTCGACGAAGTGGGCGCGCTCGGTGTTCCTCGCGTCGATCGTCTATCTTCCGATCTTGTTCGCCGTCATGGTGTTCGACGGTCGCGCGTGACCTGGGCCCAACTCCATCCCGCGATCAACGCGGCGCTCAACCTCACGTGCTTCATCTTCTTGGTGCTCGGTCGGATGGCGATCGCGCGTCGCGACCGCGCGTTGCACAAGAAGTACATGCTGATCGCGTTTACCGCGTCGGCGGTGTTTCTCGTGTCGTACCTCATTAGATTTGCGACGACCGGCGCGCACCGCTATCCCGGCGACGGCTGGGACAAGTACTTCTATCTCGGCATGTTGCTGTCGCACATGGTGCTCGCGGTCGTGCTCGTGCCGATCGTGATCACCGCGCTCCGTCGCGCGTTCCGCGGTGACTTCGCGGCGCACCGCCGAATCGTGAAGTACACCTGGCCGATCTGGATGTACGTGTCGGTGACCGGCGTACTCGTCTACTTGATGCTCTATCACCTCGCACCCGCGCTCCATCCCTAGTCGGATCTGCGAATAATCCGCGACGGCGAGCGTTACACTCGAGCCGTGGCAGCGCTGATCGTCGCCGTGCTGATCGTTCCGCTGGGCATCATGTGTACGGGCATCTTTCTGATCGCGTCGGCATTCGGCCGGCGCAGGCCGTCGAAGCGCGACCCTGGCGTGCCACCCGCACAAGTCGCCAGCGGCGGCAGGAATCCGTTGCGCGTGTCGGGATCACCTCGCCGCCATCCGGTCGAGGGCGTGCTGTGCGTAATCGGCGGCACGATGCTGCTAACGGCCGGAGTCAGCGCGTACCGAGCGCTGTACGAGCTCACGCAGTGGTTTCGCTGATCGCGGTTACCGGCGTGCTCGCGGTCGCGATGCTTTGGGTCGGCTCGCGCGTGCTGCCTTCGGTCGCGGATGGATCTGCGCGAACTGAAATTCGGGGTGGCCTTCGCCGAGTAGGCGCATGATCTCGGTCGGCCTGACCTTGTCCGGGACCGCGAAGTAAACGAGCCCCGGCGCGCTCCGCGTTGCCATGCGCGCGAGCGACGACATGATGTCGTGACGCCCGGGAAACCACGGGCCGGTGTGCGAGCCGCGCCGGACGAACTGGACGATCATCGCGTAACGTCCGCCGTGCGCGTGCAGCTTGCTGACCGGCATCCCGCCGCGCTGGGGGCATTCGAAGGCCCAATGGTTGTTGAATTCGTCGTCCTTGCTCGCCGCGACGACGTCGCCGTAGGTTGGCGTCGCGTACTCGAACGGGATGAACTGCAGCTGCAACAGCTTTTTGCCGCGAAGCGTCCCGACCGCCTTGGCCGGGCCTGACTCGACGTAATCGTAGTGGTGGTGGATGAACAGCTTCATCGCCCGGCTCGTTCGTAAGCGACGCCCCAGCGGATCCCGCGATCGCACGTGATCAGGACCGGCGCTGCGATCCGCTCGACCAGCTGCGCGTAGATCCCGACGCCCGCGGCGATCACGTCCGCGCGTTGCGGCTCGATGCCCGCGAGCTGCTTGCGCTCGGCGACGGTCAGCGCTGCGAGCCGGCGATACAACGCGCCGACGACTTCGGGCGCGAGCCGTAAGCCAGTCACCGCGTCCGGATCGTAGGTCGCCAGCGCGAGATGGACTGCCGCCATCGTCGTCGCGGTTCCCGCGGTCGCGACGATCGGCACGCCGGTCGGTAACTCGAGCGGTGCGAGCGCTTTCGCGATGTCGGCGTCGAGCGCGGCGAGCTCGCGGGCGGTCGGCGGATCCGATTTCAGGTGGCGCTCGGTCAAGCGGACAGCGCCGATTGGCACGCTGACCGCCGATACGACACGCGAGCCATCGGTCGCGATCAGCTCGGTGGATCCCCCGCCGACATCGACGACGACATAACGTTGACCGGCGAGCTCGGTCAGCGAGCGCGCGACCGAAATGAACGCGAGCTCGGCTTCGCGTGCGCCGGCGATGATCTCGATCGGGGCACC
>CAZDGY010000825.1:0-3423 GCA_964504685.1 uncultured Kofleriaceae bacterium
CGTCGTGTTGAGCGCGGCGTGCTTGTCGATCGGCGACCCCTTCGGCACGAGCGCATCGACGTCGGCGATCCCGACGTACACGCGGATCGCGCCGTCGGGTAGCCGTTCGGCGACTTCGATCTGATCGAGGTCGCGCGAATCCTCGTTGTCGATCGAAGACCACGGCAGGTCGCGCATGTCGCGCGCCGACTCGAGCGGATCGCGCGCCGGCACCGTGGCTTCGATCCCGGCTGGGAAGTCCGGATCGAATCCATTCTCCTGCAGGACGCGGCGTGCAACCTGCAACATGTCGATCGAATGTCCCCCGGGTCTGCTCATCGCCCGCAACGATCGTCTAGCAATCGTCCACGCGTCAACGCTAAGCGCTAAGATACGAAGACGTGGACGATCAGCGACCGCCAAGCGGTCTAGACATCGCAACGACCGAGCCCGGTGTCGCGACGCCGATGCAAGAGACGTTGGTGCCGGGAGGACACCGTCCGTCGCTCGTCGAGCTGCCCGAGCCGGGCTATCGCCTCGCCGATGTGATCGGTCGCGGCGGCATGGGTGAGGTCATCGCCGCGCACGATCAACGCATCGGCCGCGAGGTCGCGATCAAGCGAATGCACGGTGCCGGCCGATCGGCCGACTCGATCTCGCGATTTTTGCGCGAGGCGCGGATCCAGGCGCGGCTCGATCACCCCGCGATCGTGCCGGTGTACGAGCTGTCGACCGACACCAATGGCCAGCCGTACTTCACGATGAAGCGGCTGTCGGGTACGACGCTGAGCGCGAAGCTCGCCGCGAAGCCAGCGCTGCAGCCGATGCTGCGCGCGTTCGTCGACGTCTGCCTCGCGATCGAGTTCGCGCACTCGCGGCGCGTCGTTCACCGCGATCTCAAGCCGTCGAACATCATGCTCGGCGAATTCGGCGAGGTCTACGTGCTCGACTGGGGCATCGCGCGCGAGCTCGACGATCAGTCGACGACCCGCGCGACCAGCGCGAGCGAAGCCGCCGACGCCGGGGTGACCGCGACGGGGGCATTGCTGGGCACGCCCGGTTACATGTCGCCAGAGCAAGTGCGCGGCGACGAGATCGGCCCGAGCGCTGACGTCTACGCGCTCGGCGCGATCCTGTTCGAGATCCTCGCGGGCGAGCCGCTGCATCCCCGCGGCGAAGGCGCGCTCGCGAACACCTTGGTCGAGCCCCAGGCTCGGCCGGGCACGCGGCGACCGGATCGTGTGATCCCACCCGAGCTCGACGACGCATGTTTCAGCGCGCTCGCCGAAGTCGCCGCGGATCGCCCGACCGCGCGCGTGCTCGCCGAAAGGGTGCAGCGCTATCTCGACGGCGATCGCGATGTCGAACGCCGGCGCGCCCTCGCCGCATCGCTCGTCGCGAATGCCCGCGCGGCGCTCGCATCGAACGCGTCGGACGCGCGAGCGACCGCGATGCGCTCGGCGGGCCATGCGCTCGTGCTCGACCCGGCCTCGAGCGACGCCGGCTCGATCGTGGCGTCACTCATGCTCGAGCCGCCCGCGGAGCTCCCCCCGCAGCTCGCGGCAAGTCTCGAACAAGAGGATCGCGAGCTGTCGAGCGAACGCAGTCGACAGGGGGCATTCGCGTACCTGTCGGTGTTCGCATTCGTGCCGATCATCCTGTTCGTGACGGTGTCGAGTTGGCCGTGGTTCGTCGCGTTCGTCGGTGTTCACATCAGCCTCGCCTTGCTAGCCTGGCGATCAGCGCGCCGTGGCGTGATCGTCATTCCCGCCGTGCTCGTCGGCAACGTCGTCCTTGCCATCGTGTGGTCGCGGATCGCAGGGCCGTTCATGCTCACTCCGGTGATGACGTGCGGCGTCGTGCTCGCGCTTTCGGCGAGCGCGTGGCTCAACCAGCGACCAGCCGTGCTACTCGCCTGGGTGCTCGCGATGGCCCTCATCCCGGAGGCGCTCGAGCTGGCCGGCGTGCTGAGTAAGTCGTACGAAGTGTCGGACTCTGGCCAGCTGATCACGCACTCGACGATTTTCGGCGGCGGCGGCGTGGCCGAGGTGATCGCGCTCGTCGCGACCAACGTCGGGTTCTTGCTCGTCGTTTGCATTTACGCGATCGCGTTCCATCGCACGCGCCGCGCGGCGCAACGCGAGCTCCACATCCGGATGTGGCACTTGCGCCAGCTGCTCCCAGGCCAAGCGATGACCGACGAGCGACCGGCGCGGTTACGGCGGTCCGCTCCGCGCATCGCTGGAACCGACGGCTCCGTGGCGAGATGACCTCGGCGCCGGGGCTGTCGGTCGCGCTACTCCGGCCGCTCGCGGAGCTGCTAGGTCGGCTCGAGCTCGACGGCCCGGGGCTACTCACCGCACTCGCGATCACGGATGAGACCGCGCCCGATGCGTATGTCGCGGGCGACCGAGTCGACCGCCTGCTCGAGGAGCGTGCGGCACGGCGCGGCGATCTCGCGTTCGGGCTGACGCTCGCGCGCGAGTCCTTGGTTCGCCCGCTCGGCCTATTCGGTCACATGGTGTGGCTGAGCGGCACCGTGCGCGATGCGCTCGCGCGAGCGGCGCGTTACTTCGCGATCGTGTCGCGGCGCACGACGTTGACGCTGATCGAGCACGACGGCCGCGCGACGCTGCGCCAGGATTCGCTGTCGGACTCACCCCGCGGCAGCATCCTGACCGACCTCGCGTTCGGCTCGCTCGCGCTCCGCGCTCGAGCCGCGACCGGCGGTCGATTCGCAGCGAGCGCGGTGCGGTTCACCCACGGTGCCGATCCGGCCGCGCATCCGATCTATCGCGAAGTGTTCGGCGTGCCCGTGACGTTCGACGCGCGCGTGGACGAGCTCGAGGTCGATGCCGAGCACCTGGCCTTGCGGTTGTCGACCGCCGATCCGATCACGTCGGCGGCGCTCGAGGCGAAGGTCGCGGAGCTCACGGCCGATTCCTCGACCGTGCGCAGCCCGTTTCTCGATCGCGTCCGCCGGGCCGCGGCCGCTCGGCTCGGCGACGAGCTCTCGCTCGAGATGGTCGCGAAGGAGCTCGCCATTAGCGCCCGCACGCTGCGTCGCCACCTCGAGCAAGAACGCGCGTCGCTGCGCACGATCGTCGACGAGGTCCGGCGCGCGCGCGCTGACGAGCTGCTCGCGGGCGGCGCCTCGGTCAAGGAGATCGCGTTCGCGCTGGGGTTCTCCGAGCCGAGCGCGTTCAGCCGCGCGTACAAGCGCTGGACCGGCCGGCCACCGAAGTTGTAGGGGGCGCTGCGGTCACGGCTTTGGCCATCGCCGGTCATGGCCAGTCGCCGCGTCGCGATGGTTGAGTGCGCGTCATGCGTACCGCCCTTGCTTCGCTCGTCGCCCTCGCCGCCTGTCACGGCTCGACCGCCAACTCGAGCGATGCACCGAGCGGCGGCGACGGAGCCAGCGCGATCGACGCGCCCGGGTCTAAC
>CAZDGY010000826.1:0-3414 GCA_964504685.1 uncultured Kofleriaceae bacterium
TTGGCGGCGAGCCGATTCGACGTGATCACGACGGTCACGCCGTCGACCGGGTTCAGCGTCGGCTCGAGGTCGGCCGCGGTCGAGTCTAGATCGGGCTGGTCGACCGGCGTCGTCCACCGCGAGAACGTGCAGGCTGCGCTCGCGTCGGTCAGCCGTCCGGCGTCGGTGAGCGGATCGAAGTCGAACCGGCCGCACGCCGCGACCGTCACGAACGCCCAGACGCCTCGCATGAGTCCAGCGTAACGCAGTGGCCGAGAACGCGCTAAAATCAAGCGTGGCGCTGTTCGACGACATCGGAGCCGACGCTTTGCGCGCGGTCGTCACCGACTTCTATGGTCGAGTGTTTCCCGACGTCATGATCGGATTCATGTTCGCGGGCAAGGATCGCGAGCGGCTGATCGACAAGGAGTACGAGCTCGTCGCCGCACTGCTCGGCGCCGGCATCAAGTACACCGGTCGGCCGATGCGTGCCGCACACGCGCAACACACGATCTTCGGCGGTCAGTTCGAGCGACGGTTGCAGATCTTGCGCGAGACGCTGCGCGATCATCACGTCGCCGAACCGGTACAGCGCGCGTGGATCGAGCACACGCTATCGCTACGCTCGCAGATCACGCGCGACGCCGGATCGGAGTGCGCGGATCCGGGCCCCGGTTTGCGCCAGGCGCCGCCGCCGCCCGATCCCGACGCGAAGGTCAAGCTTGGCCGGCGGTAGTCGCACGAGCGGGGCGATGCCACGCGCGCGCGGCGAAGATGATCACTTCGACGAACAAGATCAGCGCGACATCGATCGCGGCGCATGCGACCGCGACTTCCACCGCGGGGATCAGCACGAGCCACACCGGTCCCGGCACGATCGCGTAGGGCGCGGGGAAGAACGCCCACAGTAAGCCGGCCGGGACCATCGCGAGTACGAGCCCGACCATCGCGATGCCGTTCGCAGCGGCGAGTCGTTCGGCCAGCGTCCGGTACGCGCGCAACGCCCACAAGCTCGCGGCCAGCTGGACGATCATCGCGGCGACGCCGTACTTCGCCATCGTCGCGGCGAGGTGGCCTTGCGCGGGCAGCAGCGATGGCGAGAATCGTTGGCCGAGCGTGCCGAGCAACGCGTAGTACACGATGAAGAACGCCGGCACCGACACGAGCAAGACGCGCCAGTCGAACCGCAGCACGCGGCGGCGGACGAGCAGCATCGCGAGGATGATCGCGGCGAGCACGCCACCGCCTACTAACGCGAGTCGCTCGGCTCGCTCTTGGAGCTCGTCGGTCTCGGCTCGCGCCGTCGCGCCGGCGACGATGCCGCGCGTCGCAGTTAGCCGTTGCGTGTCGGCGGCATAGCGCGCCGCGATCTGATCGCGATCGAGTGCGAGGAGCTCGGTCAACGTACGGCCGAGACCATGCCCAGGCGCGGGGATGCCGAGCAGGGCCGAGACGGTCGGCGCGAGGTCGATGAGGTGCGCGTCGTCGGCGGTGGTACCGGGGCGAATGCCCGCTCCAGCGGCGATCAGCGGCACAGCGAGCACCTCGGGCTCGACCCCGCCATGGCCGCCGCGCCCGGTGTGGCCGTGATCGGCGGTGACAATGATCGCGTCTTGCGCGAGATCGACGTGGCCGAGCGCACGAGCGAGCGCGCGATCCGAAGTCTCGGCCGCCTCGCGGTACTCCGCGCTATCCCCGCCGTGGGCGTGACCCGCGGCATCGACCGCGCCGACGAGCAGCACGACGAGATCCGCGTCGGTCGCGGCGAGGGCGGCGCCCGCTTCCGAGAACCCACCGGGCCACGGCGCATAGCGCGCGTCATCGAACGGCGACGCGAGGTTCGCATCGGGCGAGCGCACGGCGGCCGGCGGCAGGGGCTGCTCGAGCGCATCGAGGTCGAGCTCTTCGCGCTGACCATCGTCGATCGCGAGATCGTCGTCGTCGAGGCTCAGCGACGGCGGCGGAGCCTCGGGCCCGGGCTTGCGCGGCCGCAAGAACAGCCGCGGCAGCACATCGTAGTCGGTCGCGACCGCGACCTTCAAGCCGGCGGCTTTCGCTCGGTCCATCAGCGAGTCGAGCGCGACCGGCGTCGAGTGATGGTTCGTACGCACGCCGCTCGCGGTCGGCGGCACGCCGGTCAGGATCGACACGTAGTTCGGCCGCGACCAGGTCGGGTAGTGCGAGGTCGCTTCGGTGTCGATACCGTGGCGGCGTAACTCGTCGAGAAACGGCAGCTCGAACGACTTGTCGAGCCGCAGGCCATCGACGATCACGAGAAACACTCGGCGAGCGAGCCGCGGCGTGTGCGGATCGACGATCGTCGCCGGCGCCTTCGCGAGCGCCGGCTCGGTCTGTTCGAGGTCGAACATGAAGTCCGCGCCGGCCAGACCCGCCTTGACCGCGCCGACCGCGCCGAGCACGACTAGAGCAAGCGCGGCGATCACGACCTGCCGGGTCGGAGCCGTTCGTCGCTTCTCTGGGACCTGCAACGACGCCACCCCTAAGGCTAGCAGACCCTGCTATAGATGAAGAAGCATGTGGTACTTGGGCTCCGTCCCGCATCAGCCTGACGTCGCGTAGTCGCGCGCTGCCGACTTTCGCCCGTTTTTATTTCGATACTGGCGCGACGCTGAGTGAGGACCCATGAGTGAGCTCAAAGTTATCGGCCCCGAGCCGATCAAGCACATCAAGCCGCGTGTCGATCCGTCGACACTGCATCACCGCCAACTGCTCGATGGCGCATTCTGGAAGCGCATCCCAGCGTATCGCGAGATCGACGAAGCGACGTTCCTCGACCATAGCTGGCAGGCCAAGCACTCGATCACGAATCCCGCGAAGCTGCTCGCCGCGGTTCAAGACCTCGTGCCGCAGGCGTTCTACGACGACGTGATCGAAGGCTTCAAGCGCGCGCCGATGTCGATCCGCGTGTCGCCATACTTGTTGTCGTTGATCGATTGGGCCGACCCTTACAACGATCCGCTGCGCCGCCAATTCGTGCCGGTGGCGTCGAAGCTGTTCCCGGATCATCCGAAGCTGACGCTCGACTCGCTGCACGAGCAAGCCGATGCGCCGGTCGCCGGCCTCACCCATCGCTATCCAGACAAGGCGCTGTTCCTGACGCTCGACACCTGTCCGGTGTACTGCCGGTTCTGCACGCGCAGCTACGCGGTCGGCGTCGATACCGACGAGGTCGAGAAGGTCTCGCTCAAGGCGACCGAGGAGCGCTGGGCACACGCGTTCCAGTACATCGGCGAGCGGATCGAGCTCGAGGACATCGTCGTGTCGGGCGGCGACAGCTATCAGCTCAAGGCGCGGCAGATAACGCTCATCGGCAACAAGCTGCTCGAGATGCCGAACATCCGGCGCATCCGGTTCGCGACGAAGGGTCCGGCGGTGATGCCGATGAAGCTCATCACCGACCACGAGTGGCTCGAC
>CAZDGY010000827.1:0-3410 GCA_964504685.1 uncultured Kofleriaceae bacterium
GCACGCACGCCGGCGTCCCATCGGGCAGATGTTGCGTGTCGACCAACGGCACGTCGCTCGACAGCGGCGCGTCGGTCGGCTCGCTGCCGCCGCACTTGTCGTTGATGCACATCAAGCCAGAAGGGCACTCGCCGTTCGGCCCGCATTGCGCGCCGAGCTGCGGGTGCGGCGCATAACACGCCGCTACAGCTACGAGCCCCACAATGACGCGCATACGCCATCATAACCGAAGACCCGGCGCTACGACGCGCATTCGCCTTCGCCGTTCGAGACCTCGAATGCAGCGGTTTCACCGAGATCCACGAAGTCGACCTCCGTCGCATCTTCGTCGCGCAGCGTAGCGAGGTCCCCGATCACGGCTTTGAGCTCGTCCGCGGGGATGTCCGTCCAGAACGTGTGCCCGCGGCCGCCGCGCTCGGTATAGAAGTCGAGCAAGCGCTCGAGGGCGGCGCCTGCTCGTCGCGCTGGCACCTTCGCGATCAACCGCCCGAAATCCGCGCGATCCGCGGTGATGCCGCCGCCGACGTAGACGAGATATTGCGGCGCTGGACGGCCCGCGACCTTGCGCATCCCACCTTGGAAGCCAATGCCGGCGATGTAGTGCTGACCGCACCCGTGCGGGCAGCCCGAGACCTTGATGTCGAGGCCGCGCGTCGCCGCGGCGAGCTCGGGACGGCGGCGGATCAACTCGTCGACGGTCTCGGTCAGGGTCGCTCCGAGCCCGCGTGACGCCGTGACCGCGAGCTTGCAGCTCGATGCGCCCGGGCAACTCGTGACGTCGGCGACCGTGTTCGCACCCGATAGCGCGAGCCCGAGCGCGGCGAGCTCGCGATGCAACGCGGGCAGCCGCGGGTTGGCGACCCAGCGCAACACGAGGTTCTGCTCGTTCGTCGTGCGCAGCTCGCCGTCGCCGTAGTGGACGCACAAGCGAGCGAGCGAGCGCAGCTGGTGCGCCGTGACGTCGCCGAGCACGAGC
This sequence comes from uncultured Kofleriaceae bacterium, assembly GCA_964504685.1. Lineage (GTDB taxonomy): Bacteria > Myxococcota_A > Polyangia > Haliangiales > Haliangiaceae > JABFXX01. The sequence goes on from CAZDGY010000827.1 coordinate 977, forward strand.
CGGATCACCACCGCCGAGAAGCCGTCTTGTTTCTGCGCGCGCACGCTGTTGGTCGCCCATGCGCTGTAGTCCGGGCTGACCGACGACAGCACGCCGAGCGGAGTGCGTGACGCGGGTCGAACCTCCGGTTGCGGCGGCAGTACGAGGTGGACACCGCCTTCAGCGCGGATCACGTCGCGTTCGGCTCGATACTCGTCGAGAAATGCTTCGGTGCCGATCTTGTCGATCGCCCATTTGAGCCGCGCCTTCGCGCGATTGTGCCGATTGCCGATGCGGTGAAACACGCGGACGACCGCGTCGGCGGCTTCGAGGATCTCGGCGGCCGGCACGAACTCTTCGACGATCAAGGCGCTGCGGCGCAACGTCGACAAGCCGCCGCCCGCGAGCAGCTGGAAGCCGATCTCGCCGTCGCGCGTGCGCGCGAGTAAGCCGAGGTCATTGATGAACGCCTGCGAGCAGTCGGTGCCGCAGCAACCGCCGAGCGACGGCTTGAGCTTGCGCGGCAGCGACGCCGAGTACGGGCCGCGCAACAAGTGACGGGCGAGCGCCTCGACGTACGGGGTCGGATCGAACGCCTCGCCGCGGGCGACGCCGGCGAACGGGCAGCACGTCCAGTTGCGCACCGAGTGGCCGCACGCCTCCCGCGTCGTGATGCCGGAGTCGGCGAGCAACCGCAGCGCAGTCTCGACGTCGGCGGTCGGCACGAAATGGAACTGGACGTTCTGTCGGGTCGTGACGTGGCCCTTGCCACGAGCGAAGCGCTCGGCGACCTCGGCAAGTGCTTCGAGTTGCGCCGGCGTCGCGATCCCGGCGGGGAGCTTCGCGCGTAGCATCATCACGCCGTCTTGGCGTTGACCGTAGACGCCGTTGAGCAAGCGGAACGAACGCCAGTCGTCGGCGGATAGCTCGCCGCGCTCGAACGCGTCGAGGCGTTGCACGAACAGGTCGACGTCCTCCTGCCTCGCAAAGCCGAGGCGGCCGACCGGAATCGGAGCAGCCGTGACCCTCATGACGACCTCGCAGCTTCAGGCAGGATGACTTCGCGTCGACCGATCGCGTCCGCGAGCCGGACGACCTCACCGATCACGATCACACCGGGGGACTCCGCGTCTTGGTGTTCAGCGAGATCGCCGAGCGTCGCGAGCGTACCGACGTAGCGCGTCTCGTTGGGTTGCGATGCGGCGAGCACGATCGCGGCCGGCGTCTCGGCTGACCAGCCGCGGGCGACGAGGCGAGCGGCGAGCTCCCTGCGAGTGCGCAGCCCCATCAACACGACCAGCGTCAGCGCGCCAGGCGCGACCGAGTCGATCACCGGCTCGTACGCGCTCGCCGCGTGCCCGGAGATCACCGCGAACCCGGTCGCGACCCCGCGATGGGTCACAGGAATACCCGCGAGCGCGGGCGCCGCGAGCGCGGAGCTCAGGCCGGGCACGACTTCGTACGCCACGCCCGCCGCGTCGAGTGCGAGCGCTTCTTCACCGCCGCGGCCGAGCACGAACGGGTCGCCGCACTTTAACCGGACGACGCGCTCACCGCGCCGCGCCGCTCGGATCATCAGGCGATGGATCTCGGCTTGCTCGATCCAACCGCGCCGTCCTGCGGCGACGCTGCCGGCGGGGGGCAAGCCGCCGCCGGCGATCGAATGACGGCCGGCGCGCTTACCGACGAAGAATCGCTTCGCGTTCGGCGCGAGCGCGAGCAACGCCTCGGGCGTGAGTGCGTCGTAGAGCACGAGGTCGGCATCGCGCAAGCGGTTTAGCGCGCGCACGGTGAGCAGCTCGGGATCGCCGGGGCCCGCGCCGACGAGCGCGACGCTGCCGGTCACGACGCTCTCCGAGGTTCTGGTGAGTGTCTGTAGAGCCGATCGAGCGCGCGAAGCAACAACGGCCGGCGCTCGGTGATCGGCACGCGACCGCGGCGGTGCGCGGTGCGCTCCGCGATCGCGACGTCGATCCAGCGCTCGAGATCATCGGGCAACACCGCATCGAGCGCCTCGCGCAACAAGCCAGCGAGCGCGGGGGCGAGCCCGTTCGTCGAACTCGCGATCTCGACGTCGCCGCGGCGCACGACGCCGCCGAGGTAGGCGGTCGCGGCGGTGGGATCGTCGACCGCGTTGACGAACAACCCGCGCGCTTCGGCGGCGACGGCGACCGCGCGATTGACCTCGGGGGTGGCGGCCGCGACGACCCAGCGCGCGCCATCGAGATCGCTCGCGCGGAAGTCACGCTCGATCCATCCGCACCGCCCTTCGGCGGTGCTGCCGGCGCGGGGCAAGCCCGCGTCGTCGAGCACGGTCGCGTGCAAGCGAATCGCAGGCGAGACCTCCGGCGCGACGACCGTGACGCGCGCGCCGGCTGCGATGAGGCCATCGAGCTTGCTCGCCGCGACCTGTCCGCCGCCGACGATGACGACCGGCAGCGCGTCGAGCTTCAGG
>CAZDGY010000828.1:0-3408 GCA_964504685.1 uncultured Kofleriaceae bacterium
CTGCCACCGGACGGACAAGCGCACGCGACGCTCGCTCCTTCGACACAAGGTGCAGACTTGCTGCCGCAGGCAGCCGCGGCGAGAACGAGGGCGATCCAAGCGTGGCGTAGTTTCATGCCCGCGACTCTACTACGCGGGCGGCGTCAGCATCTGCGGCGCGATCACGGCGATCAACGAAAGCAGCACTTGGGAGAGCAAGTCTCGCAGCTCGTCACGCGACAGCCGTGGGTTCGCGCACCAATCGATCGACGCGCCTTCGACAAAGCCGATCCAACCTCGCACCGCGATCTCGAACCGCGGGTTGCCGGCGAGCACGGCGGCGAACGGTGAACCCTCGATGAACTGCGCGACGAGCCGGCGGCGGACGCCTTCGATGACTTCGGCGACTTCAGGATCGGAGCCGATCCCACCGCGCATCAACGCGACGAACGCGCGAGCGTGCACCGTGATGTGATCGAGGTAGGCATCGAGGCCGGCGCGCACCCGCTCCGCTGGCGCGAGGTTCGTCGGGATCGCGCTCGTGCGTGCGACGAGCTCGTCGGCGATCTCGCGCAAGCCCGCGACGTAGAGATCGCGCTTCGTCGGGAAGTAGTGATAGAGCAGGCCCTTCGAGATCTTCGCTTCGCGCGCGAGATCGTCGATCGAAACTTCGTCGTACGAGCGATCGGAGAACGCTTTGCGCGCGAGCTGGAGCAACTGTGCTCGCCGCGCGTCGTTGTCGAGCCGGACGCGCCGCCGCGGCCGCGCGACTGCGCGGACCAGCTTGTGCACGATGCGGCGGGACGCCATTGCTTCACCATACACCGACACCTATTGACTTAAGGTCAATAGGTGTTAACCTGGGGTCCCAGGAGGCGTCATGGCGATCCCGACCCCACGCGACTTCGACGGCGACCTGACCGGCGTCCCGCGCCATTGGTTCGCAGGCAATGCCGCCGCGACCGCGGTCTCGAACGGCATCAATCTGCTGTTTCCGCACGGCGAACGGTTCTTCGTGCGCTCGGTCCACAAGTTCGCGGACTCGGTCGCCGACCCGGCCCTGCGCGCCCAGATCAAAGGCTTCTACGGCCAAGAGGGCAGGCACGCGCACGCGCACGACGAGCTCAACCAGGTGCTGCGCGCGCAGGGCTACGAGATCGATACGTTGCTCGAGCGCTACGCCCGAGTCCACACCTGGATCGAGAAGCGCGTGCCCGCGAAGCTCAACCTCGCGAGCACCGCTGCGGCCGAGCACTTCACTGCGATGCTCGCGGACGATGCGTTTCGCGCGGGCCTACTCGATGCGATCGATCCGCGGATGGCGAAGTTGCTCGCGTGGCACGCGGCCGAGGAGATCGAGCACAAGGCGGTCGCGTTCGACGTGCTGCGCGCGGTCGATCCGTCGTACGCGCTGCGCATCGCGGGCTTGATCTACGCGACGACGACGCTCGCGTTTTGGTGGTTCTCCGCGACCTCGATGCTGCTCAAGCAAGACGGCCTGAGCTGGCGTCAAGCGCTCGCGCAGCTCGGCAAGTTGCAAGCGGACGGCAAACGCCGCAGTCTCGCTACGGGCCTGTTCAGCGCGGGCATTCGGCGCTACATCAAGCGCGGGTTTCATCCAAACGACCACGCCAACTACGACCTCGCGAACGCGTGGTTCGCCGAGCGCGGTCTCGCCATGCCGGAGGCAGCGTGAACGGACAGATCGCAGTAGTCACCGGAGCCGGGAGTGGGATCGGTCGAGCGACCGCACACGCGCTCGCAGCGAAGGGCGCGCGGGTCGCGATCTGCGATGTCGATCGCACTCGAGTCGACGCGGTCGCCGCCGAGCTCGGCGAGCGCTTGCTGCTCGCGCGTACCGTCGACGTCGCCGATCGCGCCCAGATGGCGGCGTTCGCGGGCGCGGTCCACGAGCACGTGCCGGCCGCGGATATCGTGGTCAACAACGCCGGCGTCGCGGTCGCCGGCAACTTCATCGACACCAGCCTCGACGATGTCGACTGGTTGCTCGGCATCAACCTGCGCGGCGTCGTCTACGGCTGCCACTTCTTCGCGCCGCAGATGGCCAAGCGCGGTCATGGTCAGCTCATCAACATCGCGAGCATCTTCGGCATCTTTCCAGCACCTCGCTCGACCGCATACGTCGCCTCCAAGTTCGCGGTGCTGGGGTTCTCGCAGTCGTTGCGCTCCGAGCTCGCGCCGCATGGCGTCGGGGTCACGGCGATCTGCCCGGGGATGATCGCGACGCAGATCGTCGCGGACTCTCGCACCACGGTCGAGGCCGCGACCACGCGCTCGAAGATCGTTGAGACCTTCAAGAAGCGCGGCGCGCCGCCGTCGAAGGTCGCCGAGGCGATCCTCGACGCCGTCCGCACGAATCCGGCGGTGCGCACGGTCGGCACCGATGCGCGGGTCCTCGCCGCGATGTTTCGCGCGTCGCCGAAGCTCGCCACGAAGATCGGCGCGATGGTTTCGCGCCGGACCTAGCGCTTCGCGTTCGCTTTGGCGTTCGCGACCGCTTCGGCCTGGGTCAACGGCGAGCCGTCGGCCTTGCGCGCGATCACGACCGCGTCGGTCCACTGCGCGATGTGGTTGCCGGTCGCGAGATCTTGGAACGGGACGCGGAACGCCGGGCCCGACGGGTCCGTGCCAGCGATCGCGCGATCCGGGTAGAACGGCGCCATCCACAGCTGCGGATCGGTGCCGTACACGCTGGTCGACAGCGGCCGAACGCCGAACGGCCGGATCGACGAGAACGTCAGGTAGAACAGCGGCTCGTCATTGCTGCCGAACGACTGGGGGAACGGGGCCCAGCGCGCCCACGAGTTCTCGAGGCTCCCGGTCGTGGTGTCGGCCAGTGCAAGCTGGATCGGCGGCAGCGAACCGTCGGCCTTGACGACCCAGACCTCTGCCGACGGGTCGGCATACGAGTTACCGGTCGTGCGCGTAAACGCGATCCACTGACCATCGGGCGACCACGACGGATAGTAGTTCGACGCACCGGACGCATTCGGCACGAGCGTGGTCACCGCCCCGAACGTGTTCGTCGCTTGATCGAACGTGCGCGTCACGATCGAGCCGTCCTCGACTTGGAAGTCTTCCGAGTCGGCGGTCGTCTCGACGTTCGCGAGGCGCGTGCCGTCCGGCGACATCTCGGGATGGGTCGCGAGCATGCCGGCGCTCGACGGGATCGCGGCGACCACCGCGCCGCCGTTCGTCGACCGCAGCGACATCTGGCCTTCGAACACGGTCACGAGCTCGCTCGCATCCGGCGTGAACGTGGCGAAGTTCCAGTACTGCGGGTTCGTCGCGTACGGGACCATGACGTTGTAGCTGGCGACGTCGAAGATCGTGCCGCGACCATCGCCGCTGTCGAGGGTGAGCGCGATCTTCGTACCATCGCGCGACAACCCGTGGCAGCCGACGCAC
>CAZDGY010000829.1:0-3407 GCA_964504685.1 uncultured Kofleriaceae bacterium
CGCATCGGCAGCGGTTCCGATGGTGCTCACCGCTTCGGCGAAGCCGATCGCGACCGCGACCGCGACGATCCCGAGCGGTTCGACCGAGCTCCACGGCTCCGATCGGCCGATCGAGCAGCCGCCGATGAAGTTCGGCGCGTTCGCGGCGGCGCATGTCGACGTGTTCAACAAGGGCGGCGCCGCGGTGGTCGGCGCGCTTTACGATTTCACGCCGCGCATCGAGGTCCAGGCCGCGGGGTTGATCGGCCCGAGCTCGGGCGCGTTCGTCGGCGGCCGGTTCGCACTGTTAACCGGAGCGTTGAAGCCGCTGATCAGCGCCGGCGTGCCGGTCGTGTTCTCGAGTGGCCCACGGTTTTCGATTCGTGGAGCCGCGGGCGTCGAGTACGCGATCAACCGCCACCTGTCGATCATCGCCGAGCTCGGCGTCGAGCACGTGTTCAACCCCGAAGCGAATATCAAGTCGACGCTGTTCGTGCCCGCGCTGGGCGCCGCCGGCCGGCTGTGAGCCGTTACAGCCGGTAGTGGAGCTGGAGCAGCGACCAGCCGCCGGTCGGCCCGCCAGAGGGCTCGGTCGGGTTGCCGTTCGTGCGACCAAACGCGAACAGCTCGACGCGATTGTTCAGGATGAGCTCGAGGTGCGACAGCATGAACCAATGTAGATTCAGGTCGATGCAATCGCGCTCGAGGTTGCGAACGCGGATGTCCTCGTCGTAGTGGCCCAGGCCGATGTCGAGCATGATCGACGAGCTGAACCAGTGCGACGCGAGTAAGTAACCGACGAGTGTCGTCGGCGCCCCGCCGGCATCGAGGACGTGGTTCGCGAGCTGCACCTCGGCCTGCACCAGCACGTCGGGGCTCGCAAAGTAGTACTTGCCGGTCAGGCCGCCGCGGTACGTCTTTTCGTCTTTCGACACGCCGACCAAGCCTTCGGCGCCGATCGCCGCATGCTTCGTCGGTCGCCACTCGACGTAAGCGGCCGCGCCGTTGTCGTGGTTGACCGGATCGATCAGCGGATCGTGGACGAACCCGGTGAGATGCGCTTCGTAGCCTTCTTTGACGTACTCGACCGCGGCGCCGTAGGTCTCGCCATACAATGGCGTGCCGCCATACTGCCGCGTGTAGTCGACGTGCTCGGCGAGCCGCAGCCCGAACACCGGCATGAATCGGCCGGCGCGGATGAACAACCCTTCGTTGCTGCCGGCGTCGGATTGCCACTGCAAGTAGTGCTCGCGCGACCACACGTAGGTGGCCGCTTCGTTGCCGTACTCCGGCGGGCGATAGCCGACCGTGACGTGGATCTGAAACGCCTTGAACGTGGCCGCCGCGTAGACATCGGCCTGCATCGGGAACAGCGCGAGGTAGTCCTGCGGCGACTTGAAGTACCCGGCGATGTTGCGCAGCTCGCCGCCGAGCTCGAGCCAGCTCGGCAACGGAATCTTGTTGTACATGAACTCGGGCGGGTCGCCGAACTGCGACATCGCCTCGGCGGCCGCCATGCCGTTCTCGTTGAGCAAGCCGCCGCCCGCCGGGTTGACGTGACAACCGCTGCACGTGGCGTCGCGCGCGAGCTGGAACTGCGGATACGCATGTGCCGGTTTCGCCGCGGTGACCAGGCCGGCGACGATCGCGATCACGACGAGCGCGTGCTTGATCACAGGCAGACCCCGTTCGAGCACGACCCGCTGCACGTCATCTGCAGCTCGCCGAAGTTGCCGTCGGCGGTGCACGCGACGAGGTCCTTGCCATCGCACGCGAAGCCGTTGTCCGGGATGCATTGCGCGCCCTCGGCGCCAGCGGCGATCCACGCTTCGATCAAGTAGATGTCCTCGTTCGGCATCGGCGCGTCGTACGGCATGCGAACCAAGCCGCTCAGGCCTTGCCGACTCGGTAAGCCAGTCGTGATCGACTGGTAGAGCTGCGAGCCGGTCGGGGCCATCTGGTCGGCCGGTAGCGAGATCAGCGGATCGTGGACGATCGTGTAGCGCGCTCCGACGACGGTATCGAACACGTCGCCGACGGTCTGCGCGAACGTCGAATGGCACTCGGCCTTGCCGCAGGTCGGCGCGAGGATCGCTTCGGTGATGTACGCCAACGTCTTGGGCCGATCATCGGCATCACGAGTACAGCCGGCGCTCGCGATCACGAGCGCGAGCCACGCTAGACTTCGCATAGGCGCCGACCATACAGCACAGCTATGCGGCGACGCGACCGTGCAGCGGTACGCTGTGTTACTTCGTCGAACGGGCGCGAGCGCGACGCAAGGTCGATCCCGCCCCACTCGTCGCGCCCAGTCGGGCGAACCGCGCGGGCGCAGTCGGCCGGCGGACGCGGCGCGACAGTGCCGGCGGCGGGGGCGCGGCGCGATACGCAACGGCGTCGCGGTTCTCACCGCGCAGCACGAGGCGAACGCCGGCGAACGATCCGATCGAGCACACCTTGTTGTCGATCATGCCGGCCGCGAGTGCGATCCGCCGCACGACTTCTTCGGTCACGTCGGTGCCGCGCTTCGAGCGCTTCGGCCACGCGACCCAGAACCCACCTTCGGGGTGCAGCCGCGCCGCGATATCCGCGAACCGGCGCTCGAGATCCGCGATCCGATCGACGAACAGCACCACGACATCGACCGGGGGCAGCCGCAGGTCGTGCGCGATCCGAACATCGTCTTCGGCTGCGGACACGGCGAACCGACGCGCGAAAGCGATCGGCGCGTTCAGCAAGCAGACCTTGTTGCCTGCTTTGATCCCCAGCTTCTTGGGGAGCGGTGTTCCCGATGTCCCAGCCATGTTCGATTGGGATAATGCAGCCGCTGCGTACGAGGTCAAACAGGAAGCCCTGAACATCTCGTAAGTCTCGGTGGCGACTAGGATCTTCTCCGATCTCTCCGCTCCCGGGTTTTGGTGATGATCGGTACGATTTTCCGACCGAACAGCGGGCATTCCGGCCGGTTGCAAAATGTCCCGCTCCGGGCCGGCCGTTTCCTTGACATTGCGGCTCGAGTTGGTCACCAAGCGATCCACACGTGCCGAACGGACTCCTGCTCCTCAACCTCGGTACGCCCGATGCGCCGACCACCGCTGCGGTCCGGCGTTACCTCGCGGAGTTTTTGTCTGACCCGCGCGTGATCGACATCAACCCGGTGTTGCGCGCGCTGCTGCTTCACCTCGTCATTCTGCGCGTCCGCCCGGCGAAGAGCGCCCATGCCTACCGGGCGGTATGGGACGTCGAGCGCGGATCGCCGTTGCTCTATCACTCGCGCGATCTCGCAGCCGCGGTCGCAGCCAAGCTCGGCGGCGGGTGGAAGGTCGAGCTCGCGATGCGCTACGGCTCGCCGTCGATCAGCGATGCGCTGGCCAAGCTCGGCGATGTCGAGCGGATCGTCGCGCTGCCGCTGTTCCCGCAGTTCGCCG
>CAZDGY010000830.1:0-3406 GCA_964504685.1 uncultured Kofleriaceae bacterium
GCGCCCGACGACGTCCCCGCCCCGCCGACCTCGCCCCAGCGGCTGTCCGAGCTCGACGCACAAGTCATCGCGCACCTCCATGCCGTGAATCAGCTCGAGATCGAGCTCGGCACGATGGCACAGCGAAACGGCTCCCCACCGGTGAAGAGCTACGGCGAAATGTTAGTCGCCGACCACACCGGGTTGGACGTGGAAGTGATCGCGCTCGCGAAGCAAAAAGGCCTCGACCCGATTCCCGCCGACGCGACGCTCAGCCCCGCGGAACAGAAAGACCTTGCGGTGACGAGGGCAAAGCTCGAAGCGGCGCGCGGTGATGCGTTCGATCGCCCGTTCCTAGAGCTCGTGATTACCGACGACGACAAAGAGCTGACCACGGCGCGGTCGAACCTCGCGCTCGTCCACGATGCAGACCTGGCGCGGATGCTCACCGAGCTTCAGCCGACGCTGCGCCGCCACTCCGAGGAAGCGCGCAAGCTGCAGTCGCCGTTGCGAGCCGCCCGCTAAGCGAACAGCGCCGCGAGTCGCGGTTCATCACGTCGAGGACTGAGCCGGAGCGTTGCGCCAACTTAAGCGAGCTCCGGTGTCGCGCGCGCGAGTCGGTTGATCTCGCGCGTGCTGACGATCGAGCTAGGTGCGCCAGCGCGTACGAGGTTGAGCATCGCCAAGCCCATGCGCTCGGTCGTCGTCATCGCGCTCGGCAGCAGTACGCGCAACAGCGGCAGCACCGGCCACAGCGCGTAGTAGAAGATGCGATAGCTGCGCGTCTTCGACTTGATTCCGTGCAACGGCTGGATCCCGGCGGGGCGGAACATGTACGCCGCCTTGAACGGCATCGCGAGCAGCGCGTTCTCGGTCTTGCCTTTGACCCGAGCCCACATCCCGCGCGCCTTCTCGCTCGTATCGGTGCCGGCGCCCGAGACGTAGATAAAGACCGACGCCGGCGACACCGACAGCAACGTCTTCGCGGCTGCTATCGTCGTGTCGTACGTGATCCGCGTGTACGCCGCTTCCGACATCCCGGCGGAGGACACGCCGAGGCAGAACAAGCATGCGTCGACGCCGGCAAGCTGGAGCGCGATCGCGGTGAACTCGGCAAAGTCTTTGTGCACGACCTCGGTCACTTTCGAACCGAGATCGCCGATCGCCGCGCGGCCGACGACGACCACGCTATCGACGTCGCGTGCGAGCACGCATTCGCGCAGCACACCCTGCCCCACCATGCCACTCGCTCCGAAGATCACGACCTTCATCGCGAGCAGTGTATTCGAACGCTACGGTGACAACACGGCGGTGAACCGCACCATCACGGTCGGCGATCCGAATTCAGCTTCGCGGTGGCGAACCGCGAGCTCGACCGTGCCCCACGGAAACGTTTGGTAGCGCACGCCCCAGTCGAACACGTATTCGCTCGTCGGTTTGCCGAGCTCGAGCTCCGGCATCCACGCGAGGTCGGCGATCAGCGATGACTTCGGATACGGCGGCGGCACGATCTCGAGCCCGAAGCTCGGCCGCACGATCGGCGCGGACTTGATCCCCGCGTCGAGAGCGCGAAGCTCTCCTAGCCTGGCGTGGAGCGTCGCCGGACCGAGCCGCCGACTCGCGACGACGTAGGCATCGGCGGCGCGCAGCTCGCTGCCGATCGTCGCGCGCACGCCGAGCACGAGCGCAGGCTGGCCCTCGAACCATGCGTTCTGCCGCGCGCCGACGCGGAACTGCGCGCGCGCGAGGTAGATCTCCGGCGCCGGCGATCCGGAGCACGAAGCGATGCTGCACTGGCGGACGTCGCTATCGGCGCCGACTTCAACTTCCGCGATCCCGCCGAGACCATACGCGAGCTCGGCGAGCGCCTTCGCATGGCTATCGACCCCGACGCTCGCGACGACGGTGCCAGCCGTTGGCAACCATGCGGTCGGGGCAGCGACCACGCGATCGGTCGCCGGGTCCGCCGCCGCGACCTGCGCGACGAGGCCGACGCTCGCTATGATCGCGAACCGGAGCACCGTTTAGTCGCCGTGGACCGCGTGGGCGAGCACGAAGGACGTGAACGTGACCTGCCCGTAGATCTGCGCATCGAGCAGGTTCGCCGATGCGATGTCCGGAACCCGGACACCCGACTCGAGCCGCATCCACGGCGCGACCTCGTAGCGCACGCCCCAAGACAGCTGCGGGCGTAGCTCGATCCGACGGTCGTTCGTGCACTGATAGCAGAACTGCGGCGCCCAGCTGACGTCGACGAGGATCTCGGCTTTGTCGAGCGGTCGGACTTGGATGCCGCCGAACGGCCGGATCTGCTCGCCGATGCCGCTGCGTTCGTCGTGCAAGTTGAACGCGGTCGAATTCTCGGTCAGCGATGCGTCCCAGAACGAGCCGCCGACGTGCAGCGCGACTCGATCCCCGACGTGCTCGCTCGCGACCAAGGTGAGCTCCGCAACTCTCGTGGTCGCGTCGTCTTGGCTACGGTCGAACGACTTGAAGAAACCGAGCACGAGGCCCGGTTGGTGATCGAACAGCCGGTTCTCGCCGACGCCCATGCGAAACGTCGCGCCGACGTACGGTTGGATCGCCTTCGGCGAGTCGGTCGGCATCCCCTGCGCGCGAATCTGATCGGTGCTCGACACGCCGAACTCGGCGACGTCGCCAAGACCGACGCGGTTGTCGGTGATGAAGCCGCCGCCGGTATCGACGCCGGTGCGCGAATACAACACTCCCGCGGGGAGCAGCCATCCGGTCGGCGCTGCGATCACAGTCGGCATCGCGACCGGTGGATCCGGTTTGCGCGGCTTTGCCGGCGGTTTCGGCTTGGCCACAGGCTCGTCCATCGGGTTGTCAGGGACCAGCTCGTCGTGATCGGCGGCGGAATCGACCGCACTGGCCGCGCTCGCGCTGCCGCTGCCGGCGGCCGAGCCATCGTTTGGGACGGGCGGCGCCGGATCGGGCGCGGGTTGCGCGTTCGCGACCGCAGCCGCAACGCAGATCGTCAGAGGCATTCGGGTCCACTCGTGCTTGGTCATAGGGCTCCTGGTTGCGGCTAGTCACAGAACGCGTGCACGGTGCGGCAAGCCAGCGCACCCCACGGCACGAACACCTCGGCACCGAGCCGGATGTCCCATTGGGAAACGAGATCGCGCAGGCCATCACCGGCCATCGCGTCGGAAGACTCGAGCTGGTAGCCGAGGCTCGCGTCGAACACGACACTCGGCGCGAGTCGCCAGCGCAGGCCGAGCCGCGCCTGCAAGCCGTACATGATCTCCGGCGGGTCGCCGGTGTTGACCATCCAGCGGAACTGCGGCACCGCCGCCGCCTCGCCGACGATCACCGCGTCGCGATTCATCACGAGCTCGATCCCCGCGGTCGGCAGCGCGAGCGTGCGGTGCAACGTCGTGTCGGGCAGTGCCGAGTCGCCAGT